>DATHXP010000045.1:0-19969 GCA_035459605.1 Halomonas sp.
TCCCCTCATCGCGCTCTCCCCTACAGGAAACAAGGCCGGCATTAGCCGGCCTCGAAGGTGAAGGTTTCAACAGCAGCGAAAATCATCCAGCGGCGAGTGCTCCATGCCCATGCGCCGATGCCAGTCGTGGAAGCGCTCCATTAGCAGCGGCTGCAGCTCAAGGGTGTAATAGCTCACCGGATTGGGCACGCCCATCAGCTCGGAAAATACCAGCAGCATGAACAGGTCGTCTTCGTCGCGGCGCGCCCGGGCGATGGCCCCCCGGTAGGGGGCCGAATAGGCTTCCTCGGCGAAGTAGCGGGCCTTGCCTAGCCAGGTCCGCAAACGCTCGAACTTGCCCTCATCGCTCACTCGCTGTCCTCCTTCAGCGCCGTACCGCTGCGCATTTCATCGCGCAGACGCTTCATGGCCGCCGCACACTCCAGCGCCACGAAGACCGAAGCGACCAGCACCACGATATCCAGCACCAGCAGGAAGTAGTTCCCGGCTTCATAGAAGCTCTTGAGCTGGGCCAGGAGTGCCAGCACGGTGACAACCAGCAGGAAGATCAGCGGTGCCAGGGTGTACCACACCGTGCGCCTTCTGCGGATCAGCATCACCGAGACCACCAGCAGCGTCAGGCCGGCCAGCAGCTGGTTGGTGGTACCGAACAGCGGCCAGATGATCAGACCGCCGGAACCATCGGCGCCGGCGCCAAAGGCCAGTATCAGACAGGTCGCTACCGCCAGCAGCGTGGCCATGGCCGGCGACTTCATCCACTTCTGGTGATAGATCACGCCCCACTCCTGGAAGATATAGCGCTGCAGGCGCAGGCCGGTATCCATGGTGGTGCCGGCAAACAGCGCCGCCATCACCGTCAGCAGGGTGGCCGCCGTGGTCTCGTTGAGCCCCAGCCCGTTGTGGATAATGTAGGCGCCGCCCTCGACGAAGGCGGTCACGCCGCCCTGTCCGAAGGAGGCGTACATGGCCTCCCAGTCGGCCAGGCTGGCGAAACCGGCGGTGGCGGCAAGAATCGCCCCGAGCGCCAGCATGCCTTCGCCTACCGAGCCAAAATAGCCCACGAAGCGCGCGTCGGTTTCCTTGTTGAGCTGCTTGGAGGTGGTGCCCGACGACACCAGACCGTGGAAGCCGGAAATAGCGCCGCAGGCGATGGTCACGAACAGCAGCGGGAACAGCGACGGCGTGCCCTCGGGCACGTTGGTATTGAAGCCCGGCGCCACCACGGTGGGATTCAGGAAGACGACGGCACCGTAGAGAATGATCAGGCCGATGAACAGCTGCAGGCCGTTGATGTAGTCGCGCGGCTGCAGCAGCATCCATACCGGCAGCAGCGAGGCGATGGCGGCATAGCCGAACAGCAGCAGAATCCACACCGCGTTGCCCGACAGTCCGGCCACCTGCTCAGGCATCTGGATCGGCACCGAAGGACCGATAAAGATCAGGCCATAGAGCGCGACCACGCCAATCGCCGACACCAGGGCCAGACCAATGATGCGGCGACGAATGAGCTGGCCGATGACCAGAGCGACGGCAATCGCACCCCACACCGGCACCACGGCGGTGGGGAACTTCATCATCAGCCCGGCGATGACTACTGCGAACACCGCGTTGACCATCAGCAGCAGCAGGAAGATCACGATCATGAAGATGCTGCGCGCCCGCCCGCCCACCACATCGCCGGTCAGGGCGCCGATCGAGCGACCTTGATTGCGCACGCTGGCCCAGATGGCACCTGAATCATGCACGCCGGCAAAGAAGATGGTGCCCAGCACCACCCACAGAAAGGCCGGCACCCAGCCCCAGATCACCGCGATCGCCGGGCCAACGATCGGCGCGGCGCCGGCCACCGAGGTGAAGTGGTGGCCCCACAGCACGTAGCGGTTGGTGGGCACGAAGTCGATGCCATCCTCGAACTCATGCGCCGGCGTCTGAAAGTCATCCGACAGGCGAAAGATCTTCTCGGCAATGAACTTCGAGTAGATGAAGTAGCCAAGCGCCATCCCTGAAAGCCCCATTACCAGCATTAATACGGCACTCATTCGACAACTCCTTTTTCTCGAATAGAATTTACGACAGTCTTTGAGTATGCGACTCGAAGTCCGCACTCACCAACTTTCTGGCACCGCGCAGGCATTACACCTTAGTCTAATCCCGGTGAGCTGCTGTGCTCACAGGCTCCGTTTCTGCCAGCGATGCCGGGCATAGCCCGGCCGGACCTGACGGCTTGGCCCAAGGTCGTCTTTGCCGCTGCCGACAGGCTATCTAGACTGAACAGAACACGGCCGCGCGTGGCCCTGTAACGTGGCCCTACAACGATAAACAGCTCTACTCACGAGGATAAGTGCCATGACTCGGGTGCTGGTAGTGGACGATGAACCCAACATTCTCCTGTCGCTGGAGTTTCTTATGCAGCAGGCGGGCTTCGATGTCGTCACCGCCGAGGATGGGGAAAGCGCGCTGTCCCGCGTTGCCGCTGCGCCACCCGAGGTGATCCTGCTGGATATCAGCCTGCCCGGCATCAGCGGCTTCGATGTACTGGAGCGGCTGCGCGCCGATCCGGCCCATGCCGCCATGCTGATCATTATGCTGACCGCCCACGGTCGCGAAGTGGAGCGCGAAAAGGGGCTGGCGCTGGGCGCCGACGATTACATCACCAAGCCTTTCTCCACCCGCGACCTGGTCGACAAGGTCCAGGCGCTGCTGGACGAGACGCAGAATAAAGGCCAGGAACAGGAGACACCATGAGCGGAAAGGGGCTTCCCAAACGCCAGAAGCTGGTCGGGCTATGGCTGCTGCTGAGCGGCTTCAGCCTGCTGGGCGGAAGCCTCTTTGCGCTGTGGCTTGACACCCAGTTCCAGCCGCAGGGCATTGCGCGCACCGCCCTGTGGCTGGGCTGCCTGTCGGGCGGTACGACCATCTTGCTGGTCGGCCTGCTGCTGGACCGCCAGCTGTTCGCCCCGCTGCGCCACCTGCACGCCCAGCTCGCCCGCCTGGTCGCCAACCCCGAGGCCGAGGACGAGCGCCCGCCCGAGGGCTGGCTGCGCGGCCTCGGCCCTGACTTCGTGCGTATCCGCCAGGCCTGGCGCGAGGATCGCACGCGCATCCGACACGCCCGGGAAGACGGCGCCCGCCACGCCGCTGGCATTCGCCGTCAGCTGGAAAGCCTGCTGCAGCTGCTCGACACCCCGCTGCTGCTGTGCGACCGCCACCGCCGCCAGCTGCTGCTCAACCCGGCGGCGGAGCAGCTGTTTGCCGGCCATCCCGGGCTCGGGCTCGGCAAGCGGCTGGAGACCCTGCTGCCGGCCAGCAGCCTGATCGATGCCATGGAGCGCCTGCCCGACGATGGCAGCCCGCGCGATGCGCTGGTGCCTTGCGACGAGCGCTGGCTGCGCGCCAGCCTGCGTCGCATTCCCGGCGGCGAAGGCGAGACCCTGCTGACGCTGACCGACGCCACGGCCAGCTGGAGCAGCGAGATGGGCGCCAAGGCCACGCTGGCCAGGCTGGTGCCGACGCTGCGCCGCCACGGGGCCAATCTGACCAGCGTCAGCGATGCCCTGAGGCAGCTGCCCGCCGACAGCCCGCCGGCCCTACGCCAGCGCCTCGACGCCGCCCTGAGCGAGGAGAGCCAGGCGCTGACCGAGCAGCTGGCCAGCCTCGGCAACTGCCTGGATGAGCTCAACGTTCAGGGCGATCGCCTGCTGCCGCTGTGGTCCAACGACCTGTGGGCGGCGCTGGATGAACGCCATGAGAAGACCAAGGTCATTCCGGTAGGCCTGCCGGGCTGGTTCAAGGGCGACGCCCCGGCGCTGCTCGAAGTGCTCAGCGTGCTGCTTGAAGCGCTGACCCAGCACTGCGGCCAGCGCAGCCTGGACGGCGAGCTGCGTCAGGGCGAGCGGCGCGCCTATCTGGAATTGAGCTGGTCGGGCACACCGCTGCCCCAGCACGCGCTGGATGCCTGCCTTGAGCGCCCCCTGACCGAGCTGCCCATGGCGCCCAGCGCCAACGACATTCTGCGCCAGCACGACAGCGCCGCCTGGAGCCTGGCTGACCCGGACGGCGAGCACGCCCGCCTGCGCCTGCCGCTGCCGGCCTCGGCGGGGCTGGTCGAGCCGCCGCGCCGGGGCACGGCACGTCCCGAGTTTCATGACTTCGGCATCGCCGACCTGCCGCCCCCCGATGACGAGCTGGCCGCCTGCCCGCCGCGCGCCCTGGAGGTGGTGGTTTTCGATACCGAGACCACCGGCCTGGCGCTGCGCCGCGGCGATCGCATGATCAGCATTGGCGCCTGCCGCGTGGTCAACGCGCGGCTGCTGGCCAGCGAAACCTTCGACCAGCTCATCGATCCCGGCCGCCCCATCTCCGCCGCCAGCACCGCGATCCACGGCTTGAGCGATGAAGACGTGAGCGGTGCCCCCAAGGCCAGTGAGGTACTGCCTCGGTTTCGCGACTACGTTGGCGAAGCGGTGATCCTGGCCCATAACGCCTCGTTCGACATGCTGGCGATCCATCCGCCCGGCAGCGAGTTGCACTTCGACATGCCGGTGCTCGACACCCTGCTGATCTCGCGCGCCCTGGACCCGGGCCTGGACGGCCACGACCTGGACAGCCTGGCCGAGCGCTACGATCTGCACTTTGCCCCCGGCAGCCGCCATACTGCGCTTGGCGATGCCCGGGTTACCGCCAAGCTGTGGCTGGCGCTGCTGCCGCGTCTCGAAGCGCGTGGCATCGACACCCTCGCCCAGCTGCTGGCGCTGCAGGCCAGCGCCTTCGACCGTGAGGATGCCAGCGCCCTATGATGACTCCCCGCCGTCGCGAACGCCTGCTGGGATTGACGGCCCTGGCCACCCTGCTGCTCACCCCGCCGCTGGTGCTGATGGCCAACCGCATTCAGGGCGGCATCTGGCTGCCTATCTATGTGTTTGTGGTATGGGGGCTGGTCATCGGCCTGGCCGCCTGGCTGTTTGAAGGCCACACAGAAGAGTGATCGAGAGGAGCCGGCATGGGTAGCGAATGGGTTCTACTGGTTATTGCCTTCGGCTACCTGGGGCTGCTGTTCATCATCGCCGCCTGGGCGGATCGACGCGCCTTCCAGGGCCGCTCGGTGATCGCCTCGCCAACGGTGTATGCGCTGTCGATCGCCGTCTACTGCACGGCCTGGACTTTTTATGGCAGCGTGGGGCGCGCCGCCGAGGCCGGCCCGGGCTTTCTGCTGATTTACCTGGGCCCGACGCTGGCCATGCTGCTGTCGCCTATCGTTGTGCGCAAGATGGTGCGCATTGCCCGGGCCCAGCGCATCACCTCGATTGCCGACTTCATCAGCGCCCGCTACGGCAAGAGCAGCGGCCTGGGAGCGCTGGTCGCCGCCATCGCGCTGATCGGCATCACGCCCTACATTGCGCTGCAGCTGCGGGCTATCACCGAAAGTCACGCCGTGCTGACCGGCCACCCCGACTACGCCATGGTGATGGATGCCGGCTACTTCTGGAGCGACAAGTCGTTCTGGGTCGCGCTGGTGCTCGCCGCCTTTATCATCCTGTTCGGCGCGCGCCATCTCGACGCCAGCGAGCGCCATGAAGGCATGGTCGCCGCGGTGGCGTTCGAATCGCTGATCAAGCTGGCGGCCTTCCTCACGGTGGGGCTGTTTATCGTGTTCGTGCTGTTCGAAGGCCCGGGCGACCTGTTCTCCCGAGTCGTCGCCAGCCCGTCGCTGGTCGAACGACTCGGCCTTAGTGCCGTGCCCGGCGGCGCCTCCGGCTGGGTGGGCATGCTGGTGCTGGCCTTTCTGGCCTTTTTGACCCTGCCGCGCCAGTTTCAGGTGCTGGTGGTGGAGAGCGTCGACGAACGGCATATTTTTCGCGCGGCCTGGATGTTCCCGCTCTATCTACTGGCCATCAACCTGATGGTCATTCCCATCGCCATGGCCGGCCTGCAGCTGAACAGCGGCGGCGATCCCGACAGCTTCGTGCTGACGCTGCCGCTGGGTGCCGGCGCCGAGGCGCTGTCGGTGCTGGTGTTTATCGGCGGCCTGTCGGCGGCCACCGGCATGATGATTGTCGAGACCATCGCGCTCTCCACCATGGTCAGCAACCAGCTGGCGATGCCGCTGCTGCTGCGCTCGCGCTGGCTGCGCGATGCCGGAAGCGGCGTGCTGGCGCGCTGGCTGCTGGCCATTCGCCGACTCTCCATCGTCGGCATCCTGATGCTTGGCTACAGCTATCACGCCCTGATTGGCGACGCCTACAGCCTGGTTACCATCGGCCTGGTCTCCTTCGCGGCGGCCGCCCAGTTTGCCCCGGCGCTGCTGATCGGCCTGTACTGGCGCAGCGCCAACCGGCTGGGTGCCGGTCTTGGCATGCTCGCCGGCATCCTGGTGTGGGCCTGGACGCTGCTGATTCCCGGCTTTGCCCGTTCGGGCTGGCTGGACGACAGCTTTGTCCACTTCGGCCCCTGGGCCATCGAATGGCTCAAGCCCCAGGCGCTGTTCTGGCTTGAGGGGCTCGATATCTACAGCCACTCGCTGCTGTGGAGCCTGGGTATTAACCTGGCGCTGCTGTTCGGGATCTCGATGTTTACCCAAGCCTCGCCGCTGGAGCGCACCCAGGCGGCGCTGTTCACCGGCGCCATGGCCCCCCACCAGTTTGGCCCTAGCGCCCTGCCCCGCGGCAAGACCCCGGGCGGCGCTCTGCGCGCCCTGCTCGAGCGCTACCTTGGCGGCGCGGCGGCGCGCCGGGTGTTTGTCGACCACCCCTTGCGTAACGATGACGACGCGGCTCCGCCCGAGCTGATCGAGCGCACCGAGCAGGCGTTGGCGGGCGCTTTAGGCAACGCCTCGGCCCGGGTGCTGGTGGACTCCGTGGTGCACGGCGAGCCCCCCGACCTGGACACCCTGCTCGGCATGCTCGACAGCACCCAGCGCATCCTCGCCATGAACCGCCGGCTCGAACAGAAATCTCACGAGCTGGAAGAGATCGGCGCCGAGCTGCGCTCGGCCAACGAGCGGCTGCGCGAGCTGGACCGGCTCAAGGATGAGTTCGTGGCCATGGTCAGCCACGAACTGCGCACGCCGCTGACCTCGATTCGCGCCTTTGCCGAAATCCTGCGCGACAGCTCCGTCCTGACCGAGGAGAAGCGCGCGCACTTTCTGGAGGTGGTGGTGCGCGAAAGCGAGCGCCTCTCCCGGCTGATCGAAGAGGTGCTCGACCTGGCTCGGCTGGAGAGCGGCCGGCTGACGCTGAACCCACAGCGCCTCGACCTGGTCACGCTGACCCGCCACAGCGTTGACGCCCTGCCGAGTCTGCACAAGACGCCCGATCTTGAGCTGCAGCTGGACATCGGCGTGACAGAGGCCATGGTGATCGGCGATCCGGACCGCCTGGAGCAGGTGATCATCAACCTGCTGGGCAACGCCATCAAGTTCTCCGACGACGCCCAGCCGCGTATCCGCCTGTTCCTCGAACAGGCCAAGCGCGGCTATCGGCTGGGGGTGGAAGACAACGGTGCCGGCATCAACGCGGATGAGCGCGAGCGGGTCTTCGAGAAATTCCATCAGATTCACTACCAGGGTGACGGCACCGTGCATCCCCGACCGCGCGGCAGCGGCCTGGGGCTGCCGATCAGCCGCGGAATCGTCGCCCAGCTGGGCGGGCGGCTGCGAGTGGAAGACGCGCCTACTCTGGGCGGCGCCTGTCTGGTCATGGAGCTGCCGCCCGCGCCGCCGGAAGAAAGCTCAGGCCTGGGCGAGGGCTTGCCTGACCCGGCGGCCGAGGCCAAGGCGAAATAATGGCGGTCCGCTGGCCGCTACTGCGCGAACAGCTCGTCTCCCATATCGTCGATCATGCGCCGGGCCTTGCTGACCATCAGCGCCTCGCAGGCGTCACGACCGGGCATCACGTCGGAGCGCTCGAAGCGGTGCTCGCGCGCGGCCCTCTCAGCGGTGCCCGGTTTGCGAATCCAGCCGCTGACGCGAAACTGGCCGCCAACGTCTTCGCACTGTGGAACAATCAGGTAGCCGCGATACTCCACCGCCTCGCCTTCCTTGGAAGGCTTTTCAGCGTTACCGCCGCCAAACAGCCCTGATAACAGCTTGCCGAACATCGTTGTCTCCTGTTCTTTGTAGGCGTAGTGCAGGTTAGCATAGGCTCTCAGGCGCCTGACGGCGCCGGTCGCGATGCACAGCATCCCTCCTACAGGTTCAGGTGGCACCGATCAGGTTTTCGTAGGAGGGCAATTCATTGCGCGACGGAGGCCGTAGGCCTCCTGAGGCGTCAGTCCTGCAGGCGCCCCTTGCCGGCAGCGATGCGCAGGCGCAGCGCGTTGAGCTTGATGAAGCCCTCGGCATCCTTCTGGTCGTAGGCGCCGGCGTCGTCCTCGAAGGTGGCGATGGACTCGTCGAACAGCGAGGCGTCGGACCTGCGACCCACCACCGTGGCATTGCCCTTGTAGAGCTTCATGCGCACCGTGCCGGAGACGTTTTCCTGGGTCTCGTCGATAGCGGCCTGCAGCATGCGCCGCTCGGGGCTCCACCAGTAGCCGTTGTAGATCACCTTGGCGTACCTGGGCATCAGCTCATCTTTCAGGTGGGCTTCCTCGCGGTCCAGCGTCAGCGATTCGATGGCGCGGTGGGCGCGCAGCATGATGGTGCCGCCGGGGGTTTCGTAGCAGCCCCGGGACTTCATGCCCACGTAGCGGTTTTCGACGATATCCAGGCGTCCGATGCCGTTGTCGCCGCCAATCTTGTTGAGCTTCTCGAGCACTTCGTGGGGCTTCATCGGCACCCCGTCGATGGCCACGATATCGCCGCGCTCATAGCTCAGCTCGAGGTAGGCTGGCGTATCCGGGGCGGCCTCCGGCGACACGCTCCAGCGCCACATATCTTCTTCGGCCTCGGCCCAGGGATCCTCGAGAATGCCGCCCTCGTAGGAGATATGCAGCAGGTTGGCGTCCATGGAGTAGGGCGATTTCTTCTTCTGCCCGGCAAAGTCCACGGGTATGTCGTGCTGCGCGCAGTAGGCCATCAGCTTTTCGCGCGAGTTCAGATCCCACTCGCGCCAGGGGGCGATTACCTTGACGCCGGGCTTGAGCGCGTAGGCGCCCAGCTCGAAGCGCACCTGGTCGTTGCCCTTGCCGGTGGCGCCGTGGGCAATGGCATCGGCGCCGGTCTGATTGGCAATCTCGATCATACGCTTGGCGATCAGCGGGCGCGCGATGGAGGTACCCAGCAGATACTCGCCCTCGTAGATGGTGTTGGCGCGAAACATCGGGTAGACGTAGTCGCGCACGAACTCCTCGCGCAGGTCTTCGATATAGATTTCCTTGATGCCCAGCGCCTCGGCCTTGGCGCGGGCCGGCTCGACCTCTTCGCCCTGGCCGATATCGGCGGTGAAGGTCACCACCTCGCAGCCGTAGGTTTCCTGCAGCCACTTGGCGATGACGGACGTGTCCAGGCCGCCTGAATAGGCGAGCACGACCTTCTTGACCTCGGACATGCGAAGACGCTCCTGTTGTGAGAGAACAATAGGCGTCGATTATAGCGCGACGCGGCGGCCGCGAATACCGCGGCGGGACGGCGTGAGTCATTGCTGATAGAATTCGGCCGTTCCACGCGAGAAACCCGATGCCCAACAAGGAGAGGTGCATGAGCGAGGTGGCCACCCGCGAACTCATGGCCCAGCGATTCCGCAGCTTTCTGCCCGTGGTGGTGGACCTGGAAACCGGCGGATTCAATGCGCGACAGGATGCCATTCTGGAGATCGCCGCCGTGACCCTGACCATGGACCTGGAGGGCAACCTGATGCCCGATGCCACCCACGCCTTTCACGTGCAGCCGTTCGAGGGGGCCAACGTGGAGCAGTCGGCGCTGGACTTCACCGGCATCCGCCTGGACGACCCGCTGCGCCAGCAGGTGGCGGTCAAGGAAGCGGAAGCGCTGGTCGAGATCTTCAAGCCCATCCGCAAGGCGCTCAAGTCGACGGGCTGCACCCGGGCGATTCTGGTCGGCCACAATGCCGCCTTCGACCACGGCTTCCTGAATGCCGCCGTGGAGCGCTGCGGCATCAAGCGCAACCCTTTCCACCCCTTCTCGAGCTTCGATACAGTATCGCTGGCCGGCCTGGTCTATGGCCAAACGGTGCTGGCTCGCGCCTGCCGCGCGGCGGGCATCGAGTTTGACAGCAGCGCCGCGCACTCGGCCCGCTACGACACCGAGCGCACCGCCGAGCTGTTCTGCGCCATGGTCAATCGCTACAAGGATCTGGGTGGCTGGCAGCTGGCGCTGCGCGAGCAGCAAGTGGAATCGAACGAAAACGATAGCTAGCAAAAACCGGCCATGAAAAGCGCCCCCGCCGTCCGAGACGGCGGGGGTGCTTTATGTATGGCCCGGTCTGGCCAAGGGCAGGTGCGAATCAGGCGTCCGGCTGATCGCTGCCCTCATTGGCCTGAGCGCGCGCCGCCGCCTGCTTGACCAGCGGCTCCAGCTCGCCTTCCTGATGCATTTCGACCACGATGTCGCAGCCGCCGACCAGCTCACCCTCGACCCACAGCTGGGGAAAGGTCGGCCAGTTGGCAACTTTGGGCAGCTCGCTGCGAATGTCAGGGTTGTCCAGGACATTGACGAAGGCAAACCGCTCGCCGCAGGCCATCAGCGCCTGAACGGTCTGGGCGGAAAAGCCGCACTGGGGCAGCTGAGGCGTGCCCTTCATGTAGATCAGGATCGGGTTGTCGCTAATCTGCTTGTGAATATTTTCGGCAGTAGTACTCATCATGCACATCCTCTGAAAAGGGAGCGGGCTGGCGATAGTGACATAAAAGCTGGCACCGACGGAAGAATAACCGAGCGTGCCGGTCGGTCTTTGTCAGCGCCATTCTACTGATACTCCGCGCATTGCGCATCCCCCGCCGTCTAGCTAGGATGGTCGTTTTTTCCCGAGGAGCCACCGCATGGCCGCCCGGCACTTTCTGACCCTGCTCGACCTGGACCAGGACGAGGCGCGCTACCTGATTCAGCGCGCCATCGTCATCAAGAACAACCTGTTGACCCAGGGGCCAACCTACACGCCCTTTGCCAACCGCACCCTGGCGATGATCTTTGAAAAGTCCTCGACGCGCACCCGGGTGTCGTTCGAGACCGGGATGACCCAGTTCGGCGGTCACGCGCTGTTTCTGTCGCCGCGGGACTCCCAGCTGGGCCGCGGCGAACCGATTGCCGATACCGCCCGGGTGCTGTCCGAGATGGTCGATGCGGTGATGATTCGCACCTTCTCGCACGCAGGCCTGGAAGCCTTTGCCGCCGCTAGCCGCGTGCCGGTCATCAACGCCCTGTCCGATGACTACCATCCCTGCCAGCTGCTGGCCGACGTGATGACCTGGACCGAACTGCGCGGCAGCGTGCGCGACCGCACGGCGGTGTGGATCGGCGATGGCAACAACATGTGCCACTCGTGGATCAACGCCGCCCGCCGGTTCGACTTCAAGCTCAGGGTGTGCTGTCCGCAGGGCTATGAGCCACGCCAGGATATCTTCGATGCCGCCGGCGATCTTGTCAGCCTCCACCGCGATCCCATGGAAGCCGCCGCCGGCGCCAACCTGATCACCACCGACGTCTGGGCATCCATGGGCCAGGAGGAGGAGCAGGCCAGGCGCGAAGCCGACTTTGCTGGCTTTCAGGTCACCGAAGGCATGCTCGACCGCGCCGCTGACGACGTGCTCTTCCTGCACTGCCTGCCCGCCCACCGCGGTGAGGAGATCAGCGAAACGCTGCTTGATGACCCTCGCGCCGAAGTGTGGCGTGAGGCTGGCAACCGTCTGCATGCTCAGAAAGCGCTGCTGGAGTTTCTGGTCTTTGGTCGGATTGACGACTGAACCTGTCCAGATAATCCAGATGGCATAGCCCGCCAGCGGGCTATGCCGAGCGCACCACTTAATTACCGAATGTACGCACCCACCATGCCCAAACGAAAAACGCCCACTATCTGTTAGTACAGATAGTGGGCGTTTCAGAAATATGGTGGAGCCTAGCGGGATCGAACCGCTGACCTCAACACTGCCAGTGTTGCGCTCTCCCAGCTGAGCTAAGGCCCCATAAATGCGTCTGGCTGTTCCCGAAGCTTCTTTCTCTGCCTCAAGAACGCAGCGTACTATACCGGCATCATCAGTGCCGGTCAACCCTCGCGAACAACAATTACGGTTTCTGCCTCGGCCCATGGCGCCATCGGCGCTCCCGGCGCCATGGGCAGTCCTGTATTCTGGTAAAATAGACCCTTCAGCCCCCAGTGCAAGCAGCATATCGATGAGCTTTGACCACCGCCATTTTCTAACCAGCGTCAGCGAGTCGCCCGGCGTCTACCGGATGCTCGATGACCAGGGCAGCACCCTCTACATCGGCAAGGCACGCCGCCTCAAGGCGCGCCTGGCCAGCTACTTTCGCGGCGCGCTGAATACCAAAACCCAGGCGCTGGTAGCGCGCATCGCCGATATCCAGGTGACGGTGACCAACACCGAGGTTGAAGCACTGCTGCTGGAGCAGACGCTGATCAAGGAGCTGCGCCCTCCCTATAACATCCTGCTGCGCGACGACAAGACCTACCCCTTCATCTTCGTCAGCGACCGCCACCCCTTCCCGGCGCTGGAGTACAAGCGGGCGCGCCGCCGTCATGACGATGGGCGCTACCTGGGGCCCTATCCCAGCAGCCAGGCGGTGCGGGAAAGCCTCTCCCTGATGCAGAAAATCTTTCGCATCCGCAGCTGCGAAGACAGCGTCTTCGCTCATCGCACCCGGCCGTGCCTGCAGTACCAGATCGGTCGCTGCAGCGCGCCCTGCGTCGATTACATCAGCGAAGCCGACTACCGCCGCGACCTGGAGCACGCCGTGCAGTGCCTCGAGGGCCGCAGCGAAGCGGTCACCGACGAGCTGACCCGCGACATGGAAGCCGCCAGCCAGGCGCTGGACTTCGAGGAAGCGGCCAGGCTGCGCGACCAGATTCAGCACCTGCGCCGGCTCCAGCAGCGCCAGATCGTCGACACCGACAGCGGCGATGCCGATATCTTCGCCCTCGCCCAGCGGCCCGGCGCGCTGTGCGTTTCCGTGCTGACCATTCGCCAGGGGCGCCTGCTGGGCGCGCGTCACCACTCGCCCGGCAACGACCTGGACCTCGACGCCGAGACCCTGCTTGGCCACTTCATCAGCCAGTTCTATCTCGGCCAGTCGCGTGAGATCCCCAGCGAGGTGATTACCAGCCACCCGCTGCCGGAGGCCCAGCTTCTTTCCGGCGCGCTGAGCGAACGCGCCGGGCGCCGCACCCGCGTGATTTATCAGGTTCGCGGGCATCGCGCCAAGTGGCGCGAACTGGCGCGCACCAACGCCGAACAGCAGCTGGCCGGCCAGCTCGCCGACCAGGATCAGCTGCAGCGTCGCTTCGAGTCGCTGCGCGCCGCGCTGGAGCTGCCGTCGCCGCCGGCGCGGCTGGAGTGCTTCGACATCAGCCATAGCCACGGCGAGGCCACCGTGGCCTCCTGCGTGGTGTTCGACGACCAGGGGCCGCGCACCTCGGATTACCGCCGCTTCAACATCAAGGGTATCGAACCGGGCGACGACTATGCCGCCATGCGCCAGGCGCTGACTCGCCGCTATCGCCACCTCGCCCAAGGCGAGGGAGAAAAGCCTGACCTGCTGATCGTCGACGGCGGCAAGGGCCAGCTGAACATGGCCCGCGACGTCATGGCGGAACTTGGCATCGACGACATCCTGCTGCTCGGCGTGGCCAAGGGCAGTACGCGCAAGGCGGGGCTCGAGACGCTGTTTGTCGAGACCAGCAATCGCACCCTGAGCCTTGACGCCACCTCCCCGGCGCTGCACCTCCTGCAGCATATCCGCGATGAATCTCATCGTTTCGCCATCGGCGGCCATCGGGCGCGACGCGACAAGAGGCGCCGCACCTCGACGCTGCAGGATATTCCCGGCGTCGGCCCGCGCCGGCGGCGCGAGCTGCTGCGCTTCTTCGGTGGCCTGCAGGGCATTTTGCAGGCCAGCCGCGAAGAGCTGGCGCGGGTTCCCGGCATCAGCGTCAAGCTTGCCGAGACAATTCATCGCAGCCTGCATGGATGACGCCGGCCAAGGCGGCTAGAATGGCCACTCCTCGGCCACTCATTGATGCAAGGATCGCAGTTACCAATGAACATTCCCAACCTGCTGACGCTTGCCCGCATCGCCTTCATCCCGCTGCTGGTCGTGCTGTTCTATCTTCCCTTCAGCTGGAGCATGCCCCTGGTCGCCGCCCTCTTCGCTCTGGCTTCCATGACCGACTGGCTCGACGGCTACCTTGCCCGCCGCTGGAACCAGTCCACGCCGTTCGGCGCCTTTCTCGACCCGGTGGCCGACAAGCTGATGGTGGCGGTGGCCCTGGCGCTGCTGATCGAGCGCTATGACGCCATCTGGCTGACGCTGCCTGCCCTGGTGATCATTGGCCGTGAAATCGTCATTTCTGCGCTGCGCGAATGGATGGCCGAGATGGGCAAGCGCGGCTCGGTGGCCGTTTCCTGGATCGGCAAGCTCAAGACAGCGCTGCAGATGGCGGCACTGCTGATCCTGCTGGCCTTCGCCCCGGGCACGCCCTACGCTCTGCTTGGCGTACTGACGCTGTATGTGGCGGCGCTGCTGACCCTGTGGTCAATGTTTCAATACCTGCGCGCCGCCTGGCCGCACCTGAGCCGCTCGATGTGAGAAAAACACTTGCCAACCAAAAAGCGGTTGAGGAAGCGCTGAAGACATCGCCGAGCGGTTCAGGCACAAGGCGCACGGGGCGCAGGAACCGGAGCCTATGCGGTATAGGTGAGGATTCCGAGCACCGCGCAACGCAGTGATTGGGACGCGCAGGCATTTATTGAGTGTTTCCTTGACAGTCACCGGGTTATCAGTAGAATACGCTCACGAGTCAGGCGGGAATAGCTCAGTGGTAGAGCACAACCTTGCCAAGGTTGGGGTCGCGAGTTCGAGTCTCGTTTCCCGCTCCATTCGCACTCAGTGCGGCTGGCATCCCTGACTTACTCTGGATTGATTCCATGAGGCTGGATGGCAGAGTGGTCATGCAGCGGACTGCAACTCCGCGTACGCCGGTTCGATTCCGACTCCAGCCTCCACTCTTTTCCCGCAAGCTCCCGCTCGAATCCCGCCCGGATGGCGAAATAGGTAGACGCAAGGGATTTAAAATCCCTCGGTGGCAACACCGTGCCGGTTCGAGCCCGGCTCCGGGCACCAGGTAACGCCCTTCTTGTCTTCACGCCCCGAACCTCCGGAACACACCGATTGATGATGCTGTCGCGTCTGCGTGATCCCTATCTCAGCCAGCGCTACCCCCAGATATTCTATGTGCTGCGGGTCGCCGTGGCGCTGTGCCTGACCTACATCATCACTCGATGGCTGGATATCCCCAACAGCAGCTGGGCGCTGGTCAGCACCGTCATGGTCATGGGCAATCTGCCGCACATCGGCGGCGTGCTGGACAAGGGCCGCCAGCGCCTGCTGGGCACTCTGATTGGCGCCCTGTGCGGGCTGACGCTGGTTATTCTGCCGATCAGCGTGCCGGGGCTGATACCGCTGACAACGCTCACCGGCGTGGTGCTGGCTATCTGGTTCAGCTACGGCAAGCGCTACGGCTACGGCGCGCTGATGTTTGTCATCACCCTGCTGCTGGTGGTGGGCGACGGCAATCAGCAGCTGACGACCGCCCTGTGGCGCAGTGCCAACGTCCTGATTGGCACCCTGATTGGCATCCTGGCAACGGTGCTGATCATGCCGCAGAAGTCCACCGACCTGATGCGTTTTCGGCTGGCCGACAACCTGGACCAGATGGCTCAGCTCTATCAGTCGCACGCATCGGCGACCAAAGCGCCGGACATCAACGCCCAGGAAGTGTTCAAGGAGTGCAGCGATCGCTTGATCAAGCAGCGCGACCTGGTGGAAGGCGTTCACCGCGAGCGGCGCCTGACGCGTCGCGAAATTGACGACATCATTTCGCTGCAGCGGCGCATGCTATCCACCACCGAGCTGCTGCTGGAAACCCGCTGGGACAGCCGCTCCGGCTACGCTCAAATCTACGCCATGCGGGGCCTGCGTCATCAGCAGCATACCCTGGCACGCGAGATTGGCACCCTGGCCTTTCAGGTACGCGCCGGACATCCGGTCAGCGTGGATATCACCCCCTTCGCGCTTGACCAGCATGCCGATCTGGCCATGACGGCGCAGGCCCAGGAGGGCCGTCAGCTCTTCAGTCCCGCAGGCTATCTGTGGCTCAATAGGGAGCTGGCCCGCCTGTCCGGCGAGCTGCGCGACCGACTCGGCGGCCTGGAGCGCCTGCCCAGCCGGCGCCTGAGACGCCGCGCCAAGCAGCATGGCCTGACACCGCCAGCCGGCGACCCCATCACAAGGAACTCCGATGACCGAGAGCCATCATGAGGTGCTGATCATCGGCGGCGGCGCTGCCGGCCTGACACTTGCCCTGGAAGTGGCCAACCACAAGAGCGTCACCCTGCTGCAGCCGGCAAGCGACGCCCAGGGCGCCAGCCGCTGGGCCCAGGGCGGCATCGCCGCCGTGCTGTCGCCCGGCGACCGCCTCGACGCCCATGTGAATGACACCCTGATCGCCGGCGACGGACTGTGCAACATCAACGCCGTGCGCTTCACCGTGGAGCATGGCCCCGAGGCCATTGAATGGCTGCTGTCGCTGGGCGTGCCCTTTACCCGCGACCCCGATCCGGCGGCCAGCTATCCCTATCATCTGACCCGGGAGGGCGGCCACGGCAGGCGTCGCATCATCCACGCCGCCGACGCCACCGGACGCGCCGTGATCGATACCCTGGGGCAACATGTGATGGCTCATCAAGGCATCACTCTGCGCCACGATTTGACCGCGATCGAACTGCTGAGCGATGCCAATGGCCACTGCCGGGGTGCGGTCTGCCTTGACCTTCAGGGTCAGCCGCAGCGGCTCCTAGCCAGCGACACGGTGCTGGCCACCGGCGGTGCCAGCGGCCTCTACCCGCACACCACCAGCCCGCGCCCGGCCGCCGGAGAAGGCATGATCATGGCGGCCGAACTCGGCGCCGAGCTGATGAATCTGGAGTTTCAGCAGTTCCATCCCACCTGCCTGCATGACCCCGGCGGCGCGCCTTTCCTGATCAGCGAGGCGGTGCGCGGCGAGGGGGGACAGCTGCTCAATGTGGACGGCAAGCGCTTCATGCCGGAGATAGACGCGCGCGCCGAGCTGGCGCCGCGCGATATTGTCGCCCGGGCCATCGACGCCGAAATGCAGCGCAGCGGCAGCGATCATGTGCTGCTCGATATCCGCCATCTCGGCGCGCACGCGATCGCCCAGCACTTCCCGACCATTCAGGCGCACTGCCTGGAGCGCGGCCTGGATATCACGCTTCACCCCATTCCGGTGGTGCCGGCCGCCCACTACAGCTGCGGCGGGATTGCCACCGACCTGGAGGGCGCCACCGGCGTGGCAGGGCTTTCGGCCATCGGCGAGGTCGCCTGCACCGGGCTCCACGGCGCCAACCGCATGGCGAGCAACTCGCTGCTTGAATGCCTGACCTTTGCCAGAAGCTGCGCGGCACGGCTGGCTGGCCAGGCAACGCCCACCGCCAAGCTTCCCGTACCCGAGCGCCGCGCGGCCAGCAGCAGCCTGAGCGCCCAGACCGTCGAGCGCCTGTATCGGGAGATGTGCAAAACCATGGGGCAGCACGCTGCCATCGTGCGTCACGATGCCGGGCTGATGGAGGCTGGTCGCCGGCTCGACGCGCTGGTTGGCGAAACGGCTTTAGCCATGGATGGCGCAGCAACCTCAGCGCAGCTGGCCAGGCTATGGCAGGCGCTGCGGCTGGCTCGGCTCAGCGTGGCCTGCGCCCTGGCCAGGCGCGAGTCGCGCGGCCTGCACTACAATCGCGACTGCCCGGACCACCTGCCGGGTCCGGCGCTGCCCTCGCGCATTGCGCTGGATACGCCAGGCAAGCCGCCGCAGCCAATTATGGCCCCCTACTGAGCCAAGCAAAGACGCTTGTGCCAAGGAGAGGTGCTGCGCTAAGGAAGGCGCACCAGCGCGCGTCGCAGCAGGCGGCGCGAGGCGGTATCGCTGCTGTCGGGCCAGACCCACAGGCGCCGTCCGGACAGCTTCAAGCCAATCAGCCAGGGGCCGAGATAGTCGCACTCCAGCACAACGGGGCACCAGCCGGCGGATGGCGCCTCACGCCAGTGCCACAGGGGGCGGCGCTGATGGTATTCCAGCTTCAACTGGCCGGCAGGTGCTCGCCAAACGACGCGAACCAGCCACACCAGCAGCAGCGTGAGCATAGCGAACCAAGCGCCGGCCAGCGCAAACACCAGCACTGCCAGGGCAAGCCCCAGCAGCGAGTGGCACCCAAGCGCTAGCCTAGAGGGTGCGATAGATATCTTTATCGACGGATTCGGCATGCTCTACGATCATCTTGACGATACGCTGCCTGTCGGGATCCGACGGCCATTCGCGACGCATCAGCCACACAAACAGATCCTGGTCTTCTTCATCGATCAGCGTGCGAAACATCGTCTGGTCGTGATCGTCGAGCTGATCGTAGCGCTGCTCGAGAAAGGGAACCAGCAGCAGGTCCAGTTCCCACATGCCGCGACGGCAATGCCAGTAGAGTCGCTTGCGCTGGGCTGTCCGTGGTGAAGTGTCGGCGCTCAAGGTCGGCCTCGTGGTAGCTATTGAGTGTCCCGCCAGTATACCTCAGGCCCGGCAAGTCGACAGCTGTGAACCTCTCCTGCTGCAATGGTCGTACTGCGTTGTTTTATCGGGAGTTAAGCAGTATGCTTTCACCCAAGTGCGAGCCCGGCACAGGTTTGCATTGGTCACACTGACCGGCGCATGGAGGGAACCAATGACCAAGTCTGAACTGATCGAGCAGATCGCCATGCGGCAGCCAGAACTCTCAGTCAAAGAGGTCGAGGCGGCCGTGCGCATTATTCTTGATGATATCACTCAAACGCTTGCTTCCGGCGGACGCGTCGAGATTCGCGGCTTCGGCAGCTTCTCGCTGCACTATCGAGCGCCTAGAATAGGACGCAACCCCAAGACCGGCGAATCTGTCGCGCTGGAAGGCAAGTTCGTGCCACACTTCAAACCCGGCAAGGAGCTGCGCGAGCAGGTCGATGCCAGTCGCGCCCTGGGCTACTGAGTCACGGCTCGCCAGGCACCACATTTACCATTGATACGGGAATACGCCCATGCGTTGGCTAAAAGGCCTTATCCTGGCCCTCATCCTGCTGAGCGTACTGCTGGTCGGCATTCTATTTGCCGTGAACAACCAGCAAGCGCTGCCTCTCAACCTGATCTGGCTGGAGCTGCCGCCGGCATCGCTGTCATTCTGGCTGCTGGCCGCGCTGGCTGCCGGCGTGATCCTGGGCATGCTGGCCATGAGCGGCGTATACCTGCGCCTGCGCACCCTGCTGACCCGGGCACAGCGCCACAATCAGCAGCAGCGCAAGGAACTCGACAAACTGCGCATCCAGGAGATGAAGGAACTCCCCTGAATGAGCGATGCTCTGCTACTGGCCCTGTTAGTGGCAGCGGTCGCGACTGGCTGGTGGCTGGGGCGCCGCGAGCGCCCATCGACCTCCCGGCCCCCCTCGCCCTCTCTGGCCCGCGATTACTTCGTGGGCCTGAATTACCTGCTTAACGATCAGCAGGATCAGGCCATCGAAACCTTTATTGGCGCTCTGGAAGTCAACAGCGACACCATCGAAACCCATATCGCGCTGGGCAATCTGTTTCGTTCCCGCGGCGAGGCGGATCGCGCCGTGAGAATCCACCAGAACCTGCTGGCACGTCCGACGCTGAGCGTCAGCCAGGGTGAAAAAATCCAGCTGGAGCTCTCCCGCGACTTTCTCCATCTTGGCCTGCACGACCGCGCCGAACGCCTGCTGCAAAACCTGGTCAACGAC
>DATHXP010000046.1:0-1923 GCA_035459605.1 Halomonas sp.
GGGACGATAATCGCCTTGCCGTCGTAGGTGGTCGGCAGGTCGACGTCGCTGCTTTCAGGCCCGAACTCATAGGTGCCTGCTTCGCCGCTATCCTCATGCAGCATCACGTATACCTTGTCGCCCGACTCGACTGCTTCGTCCAGCTCAACGCTGACATCTTCATGGGTGCCGGGCTCTATCGCCGCGTGGCCAATGGATTCAGGGGCAATGGGGTTGCCGTCCTTGTCGCTGGCATGGATCACGACGAAACCGCCGTCAGGTATTGTCACCCTGTCGACGCTGAGCGTCGTACCTGCTGGCTGCGGGGATGTTTCGACGCTCGGCTTGTCCGCGTCGTCTGCGGCAAGGGCCAGGCTCGCCATGGCAGATAGGGCAACGGCGAGTGGTAGTGGCAAAAGTTTCATCGACTTACCGCCTTAGTTGTTGTGCGGGGTATCAGTCTGCTTTGCTGTTGCTAGTTGTAAACATAGTTGGCGCACAAACGGGCTGTCCAGCGCTAGTGGCTGGCCTTCATTCTTTCGGGAAATGCTGCTCTACGGAAGCCAGCAGGCCGCGCAGCAGCGAGAGCTCCTTGCGCGTCGGCTGGGCGCGGGCAAACAGCGCGCGCAGATGCTCCTCGGTGCGCGCATGGGGCTGCGTAAGAAAGCCGCTTCTGTGCATGACGCAGCCCAAGTGGCGATAGAAGTGCTCCATTTGCTCGCGGCTGGGCTGGCGCGCGGTCGCCGGTGAAAGTGCACTGAAGTGCGCCGTGTCAGGCGGTGAGGTCGGGTAGCGCCGGGTGCGCCTCCAGGCCTGGTGCAGTTCGTAGGTGAGCACCTGAACCGCCTGGGAGAGGTTGAGAATGCCGTAGTCCGGACTGGCTGGAATGCTGACCTGGTGGCTGCAGCAGCGAATCTCCTCGCCGGTCAGGCCAAAGCGTTCGCGGCCGAACACCAGGGCCACGGGGTCCGCCCGGGCAGCGAAGACGACGTCGGCGGCCATGGCCTCGGGTTCGTCATAGTGGGGCAGCGGCAGGCTTCTCAGGCGGGCGCTGGCGCCCACCGCCTGCACGCAGTCCGAGACGGCGGCGGCCACGCTGTCGACGACGCGGGCGCTGTCGAGGATGTCCTGCGCGCCGGCCGCCAGACGCGCGGCTTCGGGGTCGGGAAAGGCGCGCGGATTGACCAGTGTCAGGCTGTTTAACCCCATGGTTTTCATGGCCCGGGCCGCGGAGCCGATATTGCCGGGGTGAAAGGTTTGTACAAGCACGATGCGAATGTTGGCAAGCATGGGCCGAGTACGCTTCAGCGTTAAGTGGGGCGGCTATCTTATGGGCTGGTGGTACTTGCTTGCAAAATAAAAAGCCCCCGCCGGTTTCTCGGCGGGGGCTGTCTTGCGGCTCAGGCCATGGGCCTGGGTGTGGCGGGTTGCGCTACATCACATCATGCCGCCCATGCCACCCATTCCGCCCATGTCGCCCATGCCGCCACCGGCTTCCTTCTCGTCCGGATCGTCGGCGATCATGCACTCGGTGGTGACCATCAGACCGGCCACGGAGCCGGCAGACTGCAGCGCGCTGCGCGTCACCTTGGCGGGGTCGATGACGCCCATGTCGAACAGGTCGCCGTACTCGCCGGTCTGGGCGTTGTAGCCGTAGTTGCCTTCGCCATCCTTGACGTTGTTGAGGATGACAGAGGCCTCTTCACCGGCGTTGGTCACGATCTGACGCAGCGGTGCTTCCATGGCGCGCATGGCGATGGTGATGCCGTGGGTCTGGTCTTCGTTGTCGCCCTTGAGCTCGGCGAGCTGGGGCAGTGCGCGAACGAGCGCGGTACCGCCGCCAGGCACGACGCCTTCTTCGACAGCGGCGCGCGTCGAGTGAAGCGCGTCTTCGACGCGGGCCTTCTTCTCTTTCATTTCCACTTCGGTAGCGGCACCGACGCG
>DATHXP010000047.1:0-7112 GCA_035459605.1 Halomonas sp.
AAAGGTCGCCATTGCCAAAGAGCAGGTTTTCGACAAGATTGTACTTGGCGCTGAACTGGAACAGCACTTCCAGCCGATCCGGCGAGGTGGTGTCGTCGATGTGGCGGAAGGCGGCGTTGTTTGGCGTCGCAGTATAGCTCAGCGGCAGCAGATAGTTGCGCCGATGCGTGGTGATCGCCAAGGGGTTGTACTTGGATTCCGCCTCAAGCAGCCGGCGCTCGACCGCCTTTTCACTCAGGCTGGGCTCTGCTGCGGTTTCGGCGCCTTGCTCGCCGGGCTGGGACGTGTCGAGAGCCAGCTTATTGTCGATAAAGTGCTCGGTCTGACCTTCGCTCTCGGCAACGGGCGGCCGCCCGTCGGGGATGGAGCTGGGTGCTGCAGCCGGTGTCAGCTGCGCGCGCAGCGCCTGTATCTCGGCTTCCAGGGATTCGATCCGCGCCTGAATAGCCCGCTGCTCGGCAGCATCCGGAGCGCTGCGCTGGGCCTGAGCCTGGAGCGTCAGGCCGCCGGTGACTAGAGCAATGATGAGCACGTTTAAGAAACGTGACGGGGTCATGGATAGACTGCTCTGGCTGGGTGAAACTGCCGTTCTACCACGCTGTCGAGTTAAGTCAACTCTGATGCGGTGGCAAGAGGGCCGCCGTATTGCAATGATACGCCCCCAAGGATCTGCCTGTTATCCTTGCTTGCAACACTTTCGCCTGCAATATATTTGAGGAATGACGTACACGTGAAGCTTTTGTCGCAGCGCCGGCTGTGCCTGTTTTTTCTTATCGGGTGTCTGACGCTCCTGCTGGCCGGAGCCGGGCTGGCGGATGACGCAGAGCTGCCCGAGCGCGAAAAGCTGGAGACGCGCCTGGAAGAGGCCTTGGCGGCGCAGGGCGATACTCCCAGTGACGCCGCCCAGCGCGATGTTGAAGCGCTCAAGGCGGCACTCGACGGGCTCGAGAAGCGTGCCCAGGTTGAGCGGCAGCGCAGCGAACTCAATGACACTCTCGAACAGGCACCGCAAGAGCTGGAGCAGTTGAACCGGGCGCTGGACGCTGCCGGTGATCAGCAGAGCATTGAGGCATCGATAGATAGCCTTGAAAACATGTCGCTAAAAGAGCTGGAGCAGCAGCTGGCGCAGGCCACTACGACGCTCCAGAAAGCGCGCGATCGACTCGCAGAGACAGAAATCCAGCTGCTGGGTGCGCGCACCTTGCCGGAGCGTGCTCAGCAGGCAATCACTGAGGCGACACGCACCATAGAGTCCGCGCGGATCGATATGGAAGAGCTGGCCGCCAGAGGCGTTGAAGCGTCCGATCCCAGGTACATTCGGCTGGCGGTGGAAAAGGCGCTGGCCGAAAGCCGGCTGGCGCTGCATCAGCGCGAGCTGGCCACCAACTCACAGCTGCGGGAGCTGGCAAATCAGCGCAGCGAGCTGCTTGAGCGACAGGTAGCCAACGCAGAGGCCAAGCAGCTGGTGATTCAGCGCGCGCTGGATCAGCGCCGGCGCGAGGAGTCCGAAGCCACCATTGCCCAGGCGGTAGAGGACGAGCCCGAGAGCGTGATGGCGGCCCCAGAAGTCGTGGAGGCCCGTCAGCGCAATCGTGAGATGAGTGTCGAGCTGCTGCAGGCCACCAGCCGAACCCATGAGCTGGCGCGCAGGGGGCAGGAGGTGCGTCGCCAGCTCAATAAGGTGCGCCAGATGCAGCGCGGCCTCAGCGAGCACGTCGAGGCCATTCGCGGCAGCATTCTGCTGTCGCGAATCCTGCGCGAGCAGCGCGAGGCGCTGCCTCAGGTAACCGCCCGCAGCGGCCTGAAGGATGAAATCGCCGATCTGCGCCTTAAGCAGTTCGAGCTGGATCGCCAGCGCGAAGAGCTGGTCAAGACCACGCAGGAAGCGCGCGAGCAGCTGGCCTCAGGCTCGGAGAGTTCTGCGCTCGACGAAAAGCGCCTGGACGCGCTGGAGCAGCTGTTGAGTGCCCGGCGCAAGCTGATTGACCAGCTCGAGCCCGCCTATGGCGAGCAGCTGACCGCTGCCATCGAGCTGCAGCTGGCCGAGCAGCAGCTGCTCGACATCAGCAGCGCCTTGAAAGCGACCATCGATGAGCAGCTTTTCTGGGTGGCCAATGCCCGACCGCTGGATTTAGCCTGGCTGCGTCGCCTGCCCGAGCACTTGACGGCCGAGTGGCAAGACGGTGACTGGCGGCGCGGCTTGCCGGCGCACTGGCAGGGGGTGGATGCCGGTGCGCTGCTGGGCGCGCCGGTGCTGCTGGCCGCTGTGGGTCTGTTTGCATTTCGGCAGCGCTTCAAGCAGCGCCTGCAGGCGCTGCATGGTCAGGTGGGGCGTCTGCGCTTCGATAGCCAGGGGCACACGCCCAGGGCCATAGCCCTGAACTATCTGCTGGCGCTGCCGGGGCCTCTGCTGCTGCTGTCCGTCAGCCTGGCCCTGCAGCACGGTGCCGCAGGCAGCGGGCGTGCCGTTGGCACCATGCTGGTGCATGTATCACTGGCCTGGAATGTGATCGCCTGGTCGCGTCGCCTGCTGATTCCCGGTGGCGTGGCTACCCGGCACTTCCACTGGCCGGAAGGCTATGCCAAACAGCTGCGCAGCTGGCTGAGATGGCTCGGGGTGGCGTTGGTGCCAGTGCTGGTGATCGGTCTGCTGGTTCGCGATACGGACGTCAATCTGTCCCAGCGGCCGCTGGCCATGCTGCTGCTGCTGCTTGGCCTGTGCGCCATGAGTCTGGCGCTGGTCAAGCTGATCATGGCCCATACGCCGTATTTCGGCGTAAAGCTGTTCAGGCTGGTGCTTGGCCTGCTGATGGGCATGGTGCCGCTGATTCTCGTCGGCCTGGTGATGTACGGCTATATCTACACCGCCTTGAGCCTGCTGGGGCGTTTCGTGTTGACGCTATATCTTTTGGGGCTGTGGATTTTGGTCGAGTCTACGGTGGTGCGCGGTCTGGCGGTGGCGGCGCGGCGACTTGCCTATCGGCGCGCGCTGGATCGGCGCCGCGCCATGGCGAAGGACAGCGACGGCGCGGGCGATGCCATCGAGGAGCCGCCGCTGGATATGCAGCAGGTCAATCAGCAGTCGCTGCGCTTGACCAAGCTGATCCTGATGATCGGTTTTGTCCTGCTTTTGTATATGGTCTGGAGTGACCTGCTGACGGTGTTCGGCTATCTGAGGCAGGTCATGGTGCTCGGTGGCGAGGGCGCTGAAGGCGCGGAGCTGGTGGGCGGCTCGATTTCGGTGGCCGATACGCTGGTGGCGCTGCTGATCTTCGTGCTGACGCTGGTGATGGCGCGTAACTTGCCGGGGCTGCTTGAGGTGATGGTGCTGTCACGCCTCGAACTCAAGCAGGGGAGTGCCTACGCCATCAGCTCGCTGCTCTCCTACACCATCATGAGCAGCGGTGTGGTCGTGTCGCTGGGCACGCTCGGCGTGTCCTGGGACAAGCTGCAGTGGCTGGTGGCGGCGCTGGGTGTGGGCCTGGGATTTGGTCTGCAGGAAATATTCGCCAACTTCATTTCCGGTTTGATTATTCTGTTCGAGCGTCCGGTGCGTATCGGCGACACCATCACCCTGGGCAACTTGACCGGCACCGTCAGCCGTATTCGTATTCGCGCCACCACGGTGATCGACTTTGATCGCAAGGAGATCATCATTCCCAACAAGACGTTCGTCACCGATCAGCTGATCAACTGGTCGCTGTCGGACAGCGTGACTCGCGTCATCCTTCATTACGGCGTAGCCCACGGCTCCGATCAGCAGCTGGTTCATCAGCTGCTGTATCAGGCCGCGCAGGAAAATCCGCGCGTGCTGGATGATCCGCAGCCCGAGGTGTATTTCATGGCCTACGCCAGCAGCGCGCTGGACTTTGAGCTGCGCATCTACGTCAGCAGCCTGGGGGATCGCCTGCTGTCTACCGATGAAATCAACGCCCGGGTGGCGGAGCTGTTTGCCGAACATGGCGTGGTGGTGGCCCATGAGCGTCTGGATGTTCGCTTCGAGCGGCCCGGCGCGCGATCGCGCGCTGAGAGTGCGCCTCAAGCGGATAGCGACCTGGCCGAACTGCCAGCCCATCCGCCGCCCGGCGGGTTCGGTGACCCGGGCGATGTGTCAACCGACGGTGGCGGCGACGCGGGGGGGCGCTGACGCCCTCGGGGCCGGTCACAAGCGGCGGCTGGTCACCCAGTGACGACGTGACACATACTCGGCATTAATTAGCCACTTAACTGATGAATCGGTGAGAAGGACAACATGCTTGATCAGGCGCTGGTACAGCTGCTGCTACTCCTCGGTGTGACTGTTTCGGTTGTACTGCTCTTTCAGCGGCTGCGTATTCCATCCAGCCTGGCCTATCTGCTGGTGGGCGTGCTGCTGGGCGCTCACACCTGGGGACCGGTGGTGGCCGATAAGCACATCCCGGTCATTGCCGAGTTCGGCATCGTTTTTCTGCTCTTTACCATCGGGCTGAGCTTTTCCATGCCGCAGATCTATGCGCTGCGCCACACCATTCTCGGCCTGGGTACCGCCCAGGTTGCGCTGACAACGGCGGTGGTCGGCATGATCGCCTGGCTGCTGGGGCTTCCCTGGCCCGCCGCTTTCGTGGTGGGCGCCGTCTTTGCCCAGTCTTCCACCACTGTGATTACTCGCCAGCTGATGGACCAGGGCGAGAGCCAGACGCGACACGGTCGGCTGGGCACCACCATGTCGGTGTTTCAGGACATCACCGCGGTGCCTTTTGTGGTGGTGATTCCGGTGCTCGGCGTGGCGGCGGCCCATGAAGTGGCCGGTGCGCTGGGTGTGGCCCTGTCCAAGGCCTTGCTGGCGTTTGTGATTGTGGTGGTGGCGGGGCGTTTCTTGTTCAGGCCGCTGTTTCATCTGGTGGCCAAGCGGCGCTCCGCCGAGCTGTTCACGCTGACGGTGCTGTTCGTCTCGCTGATAGCGGCCTGGACGACCAAGACGCTGGGCCTCTCCATGGCCTTCGGGGCCTTTCTGGCCGGCATGGTGCTGGGCGATACCAAGTTTCGCTATCAGGTGGAATCGACGATTCGCCCCTTCCGCGACGTGCTGCTGGGGCTGTTTTTCGTCAGTATCGGCATGCTGGTGGAGCCGGCGCTGATACCCGACATCTGGAGGGAGGTGCTGGCCGGTGCGCTGGCGCTGCTGGGCATCAAGCTGGCGCTGGTGACGCTGATCGTGCGCGCGTCGGGCGTAAACCTTCAGACATCCTTTCGTACCGGGCTGCTGCTGGCGGTTGGCGGCGAGTTCGGCTTTGCGCTGTTGTCCATCGGCCTTGAGGGGGCGGTGATCGATGCTTACTCCGCGCAGATCGCGCTCTCCTCGGTGCTGCTGTCGATGATTCTTGCTCCTTTCCTGATCTACTTTAACCAGCCGCTGGCGCTGTGGCTGTTTGGCGGTACGCCGCGCAAGCCGGCGGGAGGCGAGGAGATGGCGCTGACCAGTCCGCAAGACAGCAGGGGGCACGTGGTGATCTGCGGTTTCGGGCGTCTAGGGCAGACGGTCAGCCGCTTTCTTGAAGACGAGCAGGTTGCTTATATTGCCCTGGATCTGGATCCGACGATCGTGCGCGAGGCCCGACTGGCGGGGCACGCGGTCTTCTATGGAGACTCTTCGGATCCGGCGGTGCTGGAGAACATTGGTCTGGAGCAGGCCGCTTTGCTGATCATCAGCCATGATGACCACTCGGCGGCGCTCAAGACGCTGAGGCACGCCATGCAGCTGCATCCGGGGCTTCCGGCGATGGTCCGCACGCGCGATCAGCAGCATGTCGATGCGCTGTGGAAGGCGGGTGCCACCGAGGTGGTTCCCGAGACGCTGGAGGCAAGCATGCTGCTGACCTCCCATGCGCTGCTGGCTCTGGGAGTGCCGCTGTATCGGGTGGCTCAGCACTTGCAGGAGCAGCGCGGCAGCCGCTATCGCATGCTTCGCGAGCTGTTTCGCGGCACCCTGGATGACATCGCAGAGCCCGAACAGCTGGGTGAACAGGAGCGCCTGCACTCCGTAGTGCTGCAGGAGGGCAGCCCGGCCATCGGCAAGCGCCTGGCCGAGCTGGATATCGAGCGCGACGAAGTGTCGGTCACGGCGCTGGTGCGCAGCGGGAAGCGCGACCGCAACCCGGCAGACGCCACCGAAATGCAGGCGGAGGATGTGCTGGTGCTGCTAGGGGCCTCCAATAACCTGGATCGCGTTGAGGCTCGGCTGACCGGCTCCGGCCAGCCATTGAAGGAGTAGTGACTGCTAGGGGCCCGCCTGCGCCTGCAAGTCGGTGAGCGGAATGCGGTCTGCGCCCCAGCTGCGATGGATATACCCGATCACACGGTCGAGCTCCTGCTGGGGGACATCGGCCAGCTCGCCGCGCTCCAGCGGGTCGTAGTGGAAGATATACAGCCGCGAGGCAAACTGCTCGAAGGGCAGCGAGGCCTCGCCGAAGCGCTCGCCGTTGAGCGACGTGCTGACCTTGACGTCGTCGCCCCAGTCCTGGCTGCTGTCATTGTTGGGGTTATAGAAGTACACCCGCATCACGTCGCTGGGGTCCAGGGTGACGCGCAGGATGCTGATGGCATGCCAGCCGATGAAGCGCGCCGCGCTGTCGGTGACAGCAATGCCCGCCGGCTGAGGGTGGATCAGCGGCTGATTGCCGTTGTAATAGGGATGGTAGCTGGCATAGAAATAGCGCAGAAAATCGTTCGGCTCGTGCAGTTTTCCGGTATTTACGTCGATGTTGATGCGAAAACCGCGCCCCGACCACCAGCCGTGGAATTCCGGATTGACCCAGCGGTGCGGGTCGCCCTCGCGGCCAATGCAGCGACGCCCCATTTCGGCATAGAGGCGATCCAGGTGCGGCACCACGATCAGCGAGACGGGGTCGAGATCCATCGGTAGGGACTGGGCCACACCGGACAGGCTGGCCATGGACGACAGCGGCATGCCTTCGAAGTGCATGATGATCTCATCATCGCGCGCCGCCCAGGTCACCATCTGCAGCAGGTAGTCGGGGTCGTTGTAGGCCCACATGGAGAGCGCTCGGGCCGACTGGCAGGTAGGGTTGTTGCCCTGGCCCACGCCCAGCGGCTGCCCCAGCATGCACAGCACT
>DATHXP010000048.1:0-1673 GCA_035459605.1 Halomonas sp.
GGTGCGGCTCAGCGTCAGCTCGTGGGGACGCATCAGCAGCGTCTGGTGGCCTTGCGGCAGGTCGGCGCTGAGCCTGGCGTCGCCGCAGGTCAGCACGCCGCCGCGCACCCGGCCCTCCAGCGTATTGACGTCGCCGAGAAACTCGAACACGAAGCGGTTGGCCGGAGCGCGATAGAGCGCCTCGGGGGTTTCCACCTGCTCGATGCGGCCGTTGCTCATCACCACCACCCGGTCGGACAGCTCCAGGGCCTCCTCCTGGTCGTGGGTCACGAACACGCTGGTGAAGTTCAGCTCGTCGTGCAGGTGACGCAGCCAGCGGCGCAGCTCCTGGCGCACCTTGGCATCCAGCGCGCCGAACGGCTCGTCGAGCAGCAGCACGTCGGGGCGCAGGGCCAGGGCGCGTGCCAGCGCCACGCGCTGCTGCTGGCCGCCGGAGAGCTGGGCCGGGTAGCGCCCGGCCAGCTGCTCGAGCTGGACCATCTCCAGCAGCTGATAGACCCGGCTGCGGATCTCGGCGCTGGAGGGGCGCGATCTGCGCGGCAGCACCGTCAGGCCAAAGGCCACGTTGTCGGCCACCGTCATGTGGCGAAACAGCGCGTAGTGCTGGAACACGAAGCCGATGCGCCGGTCGCGCACGTGCATCCCGGTCACGTCGCGCTCGCCGAAGTGGATGGCGGCCGCCGGGTGCGGGTCGGCGTTTTCGAGCCCGGCGATGATGCGCAGCAGCGTCGTCTTGCCCGAACCGGAGGGGCCGAGCAGGCCGATCAGCTCGCCGTCGTGGATGTCCAGGTCGATCGGCGACAGGGCGCGCGAGCGACCGAAGTGTTTCTGGATATTCTCGATGCGAATGCTCATGACGAGACCTCCCGGCGCGCGGTGCGCCATTCCAGACCGGCCTTGGCGGCCAGTGTAAGCAGGGCGATCAGGGCCAGCAGGGCGGCGCAGGCAAAGGCGCCGACGGTGTTGTAGTCCTGATACAGCAGTTCGACGTGCAGCGGCAGGGTGTTGGTTTGGCCGCGGATGGCACCGGACACTACCGACACGGCGCCAAATTCGCCCACCGCCCGGGCATTGGTCAGAATCACCCCGTAGAGCAGCGCCCAGCGAATGTTAGGCAGGGTCACCCGGCGAAACAGGGTGAAGCCCGAGGCGCCCAGGGTCACCGCGGCTTCTTCGTCGCGCGAGCCCTGGGCCTGCATCAGCGGGATCAGCTCGCGGGCCACGAACGGGCAGGTGACAAATATCGTCACCATCAGGATGCCCGGCCAGGCGAACATCAGCTGAATATCGTGGGCGTCGAGCCAGCCGCCGATCCAGCCGTTGCGTCCGTACAGCAGCAGGTACACCAGGCCCGCCACCACCGGCGAGATGGCAAAGGGAATGTCGATCAGGGTCTGCAGCAGACGCCGCCCGGGAAACGTAAAGCGGGTCACCAGCCAGGCCAGCATCACGCCAAACACCAGGTTGACCGGAATGGTTAGCACGGTGATGAACAGCGTCAGGCCGATGGCCGACAGGGTGTAGGTGTCGGCCACGTTGGCCACGAAGACGCCCAGCCCCTTGGCGAAGGCCTGGGCGAAGATGGCCACCAGCGGCAGCAGCAGAAACAGCGCGGCCAGCGCCACCGCGCTGCCGATCAGCAGCCGACGCAGGGCCGGGGAGTCGCCGATTCG
>DATHXP010000049.1:0-2753 GCA_035459605.1 Halomonas sp.
TCACCGTGGCGCTCAAGCCCCTCCGGTATGCGACCGTCCGGCAGGAAGCTGGCATCCATCGCCGGCGACGCCCCGAACAGATAGAGCAGCAGCCAGCTGTGGCGGCGGAAGTTGCGAATCAAGTCGAAGTAGCGCGCCGAGCGATAGTCGCGCATGGAAAAATCGGTGCGCCCGTCGGTCTCGCGCAGCCGATCCCAGAAGCTGTCGGGCAGCGAGACGTTGTAGTGCACCCCCGAGATGGACTGCATGATGCGGCCATAGCGCACGTCCAGCCCCCTGCGATAGACGTGCTTCATGCGCCCCGAGTTGGAGGTTCCAAAGTCGGCAATCGGCACGCTGTCGTTGCCGCTCAGCCGCGCCGGCATGCTGGCCGGCCAGATGCTTTCGTCGCCCAGCTTGCGGTAGCTGAAGCGGTGCAGCTCGGTCAGGCAGTCGAGCATCTCCTGCGCTCGATCATATACCGGCGTCACAAACTCCAGCTGGACTTCGGAGTAGTCCGTGGTGATATACGGATGGGTCAGCTTGGAGCCCAGGCCTTGCGGGTGCGGGCTTTGCGCGATGCGCGCGTCAGGATCGACCCGCAGGCCCTCTTTTTCAACGCCTCGACGCAGGCGGCCAAGCTGCCCCTGCTCGGCCGGTCCACGCAGCCGTTCGAGCGATGCTGTGAGCGATTCAGACAAGTGAAACATTCCATTTCAGGGACGCCGGCGCAACGCCGGCATCGCGTTTTTTTCGGGCGCCGCAGCGCCCATCAGATGGGTCAATTATGGCGCGCAGAGAACGTCTTGCAAGGTCGCTCACTTGTTTTCCTTCGCCTTGAGCAGTGCCGCTCCCAGGGCGCCTAGCGGTTTGCCACCCCGCTGATCCTGGCCTTTTTTGCCGCGCCCGCTGCGTTTATTCGCGCCCGGCTTGCCGCCGCGGCGCCCGGGTCTTTCCTGCCGCGCGCGCTCGCTTCCACGGCCTTGGGCACCCTGCGCGTCGGGCTGGTCGTCCAGGCGCATGGAGAGCCCGATGCGCCCGCGCTCGATATCCACGCTCATCACCTTGACCGTGACGATGTCGCCGGCCTTGACCACCGTGCGCGGATCCTCGACAAACTTCTCGGAGAGCGCCGAGATATGCACCAGGCCGTCCTGGTGAACGCCGATATCCACGAAGGCGCCGAAGTGGGTGACGTTGGTCACGCTGCCCTCGAGCCGCATGCCCGGCTCCAGGTCCTTGAGCGTCTCCACCCCTTCGCGGAACTCGGCCGCCTTGAACTCGGGCCGCGGGTCGCGCCCCGGCTTGTCGAGCTCGGCCAGGATATCGCTCACCGTGTGCACGCCGAAGCGCTCGTCGACGAAGTCGCTCGGCTTAAGCGACCTGAGCGTGGCGCTGTCGCCGATCAGGCTGCCAAGCTCGCGGCCGCTGCGCTGGGCGATGGTCTCCACCAGCGGATAGGCCTCGGGGTGCACCGCGCTGGCGTCCAGCGGATTGTCGCCGCCCATGATGCGCAGGAAGCCGGCGCACTGCTCGAAGGTCTTGGGGCCCAGGCGGCTGACCTCCAGCAGCTGGCGCCGCGTGCGAAAGGCGCCTTCGGCGTCGCGGCGCGCCACGATGTTCTCGGCGAGCCCCGGATTCAGGCCGGCGACGCGGGACAGCAGCGCCGAAGAGGCGGTATTGAGATCGACGCCCACGGCGTTGACGCAGTCCTCGATCACCGCCTCTAGGCTGCGCGACAGCTGCACCTGGGAGACATCGTGCTGGTACTGACCCACGCCGATGGACTTGGGCTCGATCTTGACCAGCTCGGCCAGCGGGTCCTGCAGCCGGCGGGCGATGGACACCGCGCCGCGCACGGTGACGTCGAGCTCGGGCAGCTCGCGCGAGGCGTACTCGGAGGCCGAATAGACCGAGGCGCCGGCTTCCGACACCATGACCTTGGCCAGCGCGCGCTGGCCCGCCATGCCTTTGACCAGCTCGCCGGCCAGGCGGTCGGTCTCGCGGCTGGCGGTGCCGTTGCCCACGGCGATCAGCGCCACGTCGTGGCGCTCCACCAGACGCGCCAGGGTGGCCAGCGACTCCTGCCACTGGTTGCGCGGCGCGTGGGGGAAAATCGTGGTCTCATCGAGGAAGCGCCCGGTGGCGTCCACCACCGCCACCTTGCAGCCGGTGCGCAGGCCCGGGTCGATGGCCAGCGTCGCCTTGGCTCCGGCGGGGGCAGCCAGCAGCAGGTCCTTGAGATTGGCGGCAAACACGCCGATGGCCTCGGCCTCGGCGCGCTCGCGCAGCCGCCCCATCAGCTCGGTTTCCAGGTGGGTGTAGAGCTTGACCCGCCAGGTCCAGCGCACCACCTCGGCCAGCCAGCGGTCGGCTGCGCGGCCTTCATCGCGAATGCCGGCGTGCCGGGCGATGGCGACCTGGGCCGGGTGGATCGGCGCCTCGTCTTCGCCAGGCAGGCGAATGGCCAGCGTCAGCGCGCCCTCGTTGCGACCGCGGAACATGGCCAGGGCGCGGTGCGACGGCACCTTGGCCAGCTTCTCGTCGTGCTCGAAGTAGTCGGAGAACTTGGCGCCCTCGCGCTCCTTGCCGGCGACGAGCCGCGCGCTCAGCTCGCCTTCGCTCCATAGCCGCTCGCGCAGCGGCCCGACCAGCTCCGGGTCTTCGGCGAAGCGCTCCATGAGGATCTGCTTGGCGCCGTCCAGCGCCGCCTTGGCGTCCTCGATGGCCGGGGTGTCGCCCTCGGCGGGACGAAGATAGCCGGCGGCCTCGGT
>DATHXP010000050.1:0-20374 GCA_035459605.1 Halomonas sp.
GCCTGCCGCCAGCGTTCAATCTGAGCCATGATCAAACTCTTCAGTTTAAGATCATTGAGTCCGTTAAGCGGACAAATCTGGCTCAAGGTTCAAACGTTCTCAAAAAGACCCAAGGACCGAAGCCCCTGCGTCCTTGACGAGTCGCTTGCCTTGATATCTGGTGACTGGCCACCGACATCTCGACAAGCGCCCACATGAATTACCTGATCATTTGTTAAAGAGCGTCTTGTGTTACCGCGACCCAGCCAAGCTGAGCGGCGATGCCTCACAAGGGAAGGCATATTCTACGCAACCGACGGAGCTTGTCAACCTTCAATGTGAACTTTCTGCCATCTCGGGAACCACTCCGCAGCGTTATTTCTACCTCGCGCCAAACTTAACTACCTGGCTGATTTACAAGGCTTGCTGTCGATTGCCACCGCCGGAAACGTTGCTGGAAAACCCTGCCCGTTGCCTGCAGCGGATGCGTACTCTAAGCCTTCGCTGCAGATAGCACAAGGCCTTATGTGAAAAACTCTTTATCCAGCATCAAAAACGCCCGCATAGGGCGGGCGTCAGACCTGAGCACCTGTGCAGCTTCAACCGATGGTGACGCGGGCATAGCGCTTTTTGCCGGCTTGAATGACATAGCTTCGGCCGGCGTCGAGCATGCAGTCCCGGGCAACCACCTCGCCGTCGACCTTGACCCGCGCGTTGCCGAGCATGTCCCTGGCCTGGGCGCTGTTGCTGACCAGCCCTGCACGATTGAGCACCGCGGCGATGGGAGCCCGGGCCATATCATCAAACTCGACGCTCACCTCGGGCAGGTCTTCGGGAAGCTCGCCGTCGGCCAGCAGGTTGCCCGCCAAACGGTGGGCGCTGGCCGCCGCTTCCTCGCCGTGATAGCGCGCGATCAGCTCGCGGGCCAGCTCCATTTTCACATCCCGCGGATTAGCCCCTTCGGCGACCTGCTGCTTCAGCGCATCGATCTCTTCGTTCGACTTGAGCGACAGCAGCTCGAAGTAGCGCCACATCAGGCTGTCGGGCATGGAAACCAGCTTGTTGAACATGCTGCCCGGCGCTTCGTCGACGCCGACGTAGTTGCCCAGCGACTTGGACATCTTCTGCACGCCGTCGAGCCCCTCCAGCAGCGGCATGGTGATGACCACCTGAGGCTCCATGCCGAAGTGCTTCTGGATCTCGCGCCCCATCAGCAGATTGAACTTCTGATCGGTACCGCCGAGCTCGACGTCCGCTTTCAGCGCCACCGAGTCGTATCCCTGCACCAGCGGGTAGAGAAACTCGTGAATCGAGATGGGCTGATTTTCTGAATAGCGCTTCTCAAAGTCGTCGCGCTCCAGCATGCGCGCCACGGTGCTCTTGCCGGCCAGTTCGATCATGTCGGCGGCACTCATGGTAGAGAACCAGTCGGCGTTGAAACGCACCTCGGTCAGTTCGGGATCAAGAATCTTGAACACCTGCTCCTTGTAGGTCTCGGCGTTGCGCTTGACCTCTTCCTCGCTGAGCGGCTTGCGGGTCACGCTCTTTCCGGAGGGGTCGCCGATGCGACCGGTGAAGTCGCCGATCAGGAAGATCACCTGATGACCGAGGTCCTGGAACTGGCGCATCTTGGTCAGCAATACGCTGTGGCCGAGATGAAGGTCCGGCGCGGTGGGGTCGAAGCCCGCCTTGATGCGCAGCTTGCGGCCGGAAGCCAGCTTCTTTTCCAGCTCATCTTCCAGCAGAATTTCATGGGTACCACGCTTAAGCAGCGCAAGTGCGTCGGCGACGTCGGACATTCTCTCCTCTCCACAGTTGGCGGGGCGCCCGGGGGGCGTCCATCGACGGATAATTATCGGCCAATGTTACCATGACGGCCCGCCACGGTTGAGCCTTTCAGGAGACGCTCATGTCGCTATTTATTGGCCTGATGTCCGGCACCAGCCTGGATGCCATCGATGCTGCTCTGGTGCGTTTCGAAGCGGACGCGCCACCGCGTCTGATCGCCAGCCACGACGTGGCGCTGCCTGCCGGGCTGCGCGAGAAGCTTTGGCAACTTTGCCATGCGGATCAGGTGGGCTTTGCCGAGCTGGCCGCCGCCGAAGATGCCTTCTGCCGGCTGCAGGCAGCGGCCGTGGCGCAGCTGCTTGACAAGGCCGGCGTTTCATCACAAAGCATTCGCGCCGTCGGCAGCCACGGCCAGACCATCGAACACGCCCCCCTGGGACATGACGGCGGGCCCGCCTATACGCTGCAAATGGATAACCCGAGCCTGCTGGCCGAGCTGACGGGGTGCTGCGTGGTCGGCGACTTTCGGCGCCGCGATCTGGCCGCCGGCGGCCAGGCTGCCCCGCTGGCGCCGGCCTTCCATGCCGCGCTGTTTCGTCACCCCGAACAGCGGCGCCTGGTGCTCAACCTGGGCGGCTTTGCCAACCTGACGGTGCTGCCGCCCACCGCGGACTATCGCCAGCCGCTGGGGTTCGATACCGGGCCCGCCAATGCGCTGATGGATGCGTGGATTAAGCGACACCGGGGGCACGCCTATGACAAGGACGGCGCCTGGGCCGCATCGGGACAGGTAGACGACGCTCTGCTGGCACGCTGCCTGGCCGACCCTTTTTTCCTGCAGCCGCCGCCGCGCAGCACCGGGCGCGAACACTTTCATCTGGGGTGGCTGGCCGAGCGCCTGAGCGGCGGCGAGCGCCCAGAAGACGTGCAGGCCACGCTGTCGGAACTGACCGCCGCCAGCATCGCCGAAGGCGCCAAGCTTGTCATGCGCAAGCTTGATGCGCCATCAGCTGACGAACTGTTCGTGTGCGGCGGCGGCGCCCACAATGCCGATCTGATAAGGCGCCTGCAGCGTCGGATGCCGGACACGCGCGTCAGCGATAGCGCCGCTCTTGGCTGGTCGGCGGACTGGCTGGAGGCCGCCGCCTTTGCCTGGCTGGCGTGGCGGCGGCTGGAGCACATGCCGGGCAACCTGCCTTCGGTGACCGGCGCCCAGGGGCCGCGAGTGCTGGGCGGCGTCTACGCTCCCTAGCAGATAAACTTTATACGTCGCCGTCTTCGCGGCGCAGCGACAGGTGCGATGCGGCCTGCACGGCATCGGCCAGCCCTTCGGCATCTTCGTCGCCGAAGCGGATCATCATGCGCAGGTCATTGGCCGAGTCGGCATGCGCCAGCGCAGCGTCTTCGGAGATACGCCCTTCCCTGTACAGCGCATAGAGCGCCTGATCGAACGTCTGCATGCCAAGATCCTGGGAGCGCGCCATGACGTTCTTGATCTCGGCAATATCTCCTTTGCGCACCAGGTCGCTGACCAGCGGTGAGCGCAGCATGATCTCAAAGGCCGGCACACGCTCACCCTCCGTGGCTGGCAGCAGCTGCTGCGCGACGATCGCGCGCAGGTTGAGCGACAGACTCAGCCAGATCTTGTCCTGCTCGTCACGACTGAAGAAGCTGATGATGCGGTCCAGCGCCTGGTTGGCATTGTTGGCGTGCAGAGTGGCAAGACACAGATGACCCGTCTCGGCAAAGGTCAGGGCGTGCTCCATGGTTTCCCGGGTGCGCACCTCTCCGATCAAGATCACATCGGGTGCCTGTCGCAGCGTATTCTTCAGCGCCACCTCGAAGGACTTGGTGTCGATACCCACTTCGCGCTGGTTGATGATCGCCCGACGGTGCGGGTGGATGTACTCGATGGGATCCTCGATGCTGATGATGTGCCCGCCCCTGGTGTCGTTACGGTGCTGGATCATCGATGCCAGGGTGGTGGACTTGCCGGTGCCTGCCGCCCCGACCACGAAGATCAGGCCGCGCTTGAGGTTGACCAGCTCGCCCAGGGCCGGCGGCAGCGAAAGCGCTTCCATGCGCGGAATGTCTAAGGCAATACGCCGCACCACCATGGCGGGCTGATTGCGCTGCTTGAAGGCGCTGACACGGAAACGCCCGCGATTTTCAACGCTCAGCGCGAAGTTGGCCTCGCCCTCCCCGGCGAAGCGCGATTTCAGCTTCTCCGGAATAGCCGCATCCACCAGCATCGTCACCTGCTCGACGCTCAGTCCTGTCCTGCCCAGCTGAGTAAACTGACCGGCGGTCTTGAGCGTCGGGGGGGCCTTGACCGAAATCAGCAGGTCAGACGCATCGCGCTCGGTCATGATATCCAGCAGCTGGTACAGCCATTCATCGGGGGTCATCTGGGTGCTCCTTGCGGGGGCCGATTCATTGCTCATGCCAGAACGGCCTTGGTCTTGCCCTGGGCCTCGTCGCGGGCCACCACGTTGCTGGTCACCAGATGGGCCAGCGCGGCGTCGAGGGTCTGCATACCAAGGCTGCCGCCGGTCTGGATGGCCGAGTAGATCTGGGACACCTTGTCCTCACGGATCAGGTTGCGCACCGCCGCGCTGGCGATCAGGATTTCATGCGCCGCCACGCGGCCTCCCCCCACCCGCTTGAGCAGGGCTTGGGCAATCACCGCCTGCAGCGACTCCGACAGCATCGAGCGCACCATCGCCTTCTCGTCGCCGGGAAAGACGTCGATGATACGGTCGATGGTCTTGGCGGCCGAGGTGGTGTGCAGAGTTCCAAACACCAGGTGTCCGGTTTCCGCGGCGGTGAGCGCCAGACGGATGGTCTCCAGGTCGCGCAGCTCGCCGACCAGGATCACATCGGGGTCTTCGCGCAGGGCGCTGCGCAGGGCGGGCGCGAAACCCAGCGTGTCGCGATGTATTTCGCGCTGGTTGATCAGGCAGCGCTTGCTCTGGTGAACGAACTCGACCGGGTCTTCAAGCGTCAGAATGTGCTCATAGCGATTTTCATTGATGTGGTCGATCATCGCGCCCAGCGTCGTGGTCTTGCCCGACCCGGTCGGACCGGTAACCAGCACCAGGCCGCGCGGCAGCATGGAGATCTGCTTGAACACCTCGCCCAGCCCCAGATCCTCCATGCTCAACACGTCGGTTGGAATCGTACGGAAGACGGCACCGGCACCGCGAAACTGGTTGAAGGCGTTGACGCGAAAACGCGATACTCCCGGCACCTCGAAGGAAAAGTCCGTTTCCATCTGCGCCTCGAAGTCGCGCCGCTGACGATCGGCCATGATGTCGTAGATCAGCTTGCGCACTTCGCGGTCGTCCATGGCCGGCACGTTGAGCCGACGGATGTCCCCGTCGACGCGAATCATCGGCGGCAGGCCGGCCGACAGGTGCAGGTCCGAGGCATTCTGTTTTGCCGAGAATGCCAGCAGTTCGGTAATATCCATGCGATTCTCCATGCTCCTTGCTGCGGAGTTGTATTTATTATGACAGGTCGTGTCCATGACGAATCCTGATATCCAGCGGTCATTGACCGCTGTTCGCCAGCGTATCGAAGCGGCGCTGCTGGCTGCCGGGCGCCCCCCCGGAAGCGCACGACTGCTTGCGGTCAGCAAGACCAAGCCGGCCAGCATGATTCGCGAGGCGTGGCGGCACGGTCAGCGTGAGTTCGGTGAGAACTACGTTCAGGAAGCTCTGAGCAAAAAGTCTGAGCTGACCGATCTTGATGATATCGTCTGGCATTTCATCGGGCCACTGCAATCCAACAAGAGCCGGGACGCCGCCGAATATTTCGACTGGGTGCACAGCATTGACCGCGAGCGCCTGGCCAGGCGGCTCAACGATCAGCGCCCGGATTCGCTGGGCCCGTTGAATGTGTGCCTGCAGGTCAACATCAGCCGTGAGAAGAGCAAGTCCGGCGTTGCGCCGGATGCGCTGATGCCGCTGGCCGAACAGGTGCTGGCACTGCCCAGGCTCAGGCTGCGCGGGCTGATGGCCATTCCCGCCCCGGCTGCTACGCTGGACGATCAGCGCAAGCCCCTGGCGCGTCTGCGCACGGCCCTGGAGGAGCTGCGCGAACGCTTTCCCGAGGCGACGCTGGATACGCTGTCGATGGGCATGACCAGCGACCTGGAGGCGGCCATTCTCGAGGGCGCCACCCTGGTGCGGCTGGGCACCGCCATCTTTGGCGCGCGCAAGCCCAACGGCACCTAGCATCGAACACAGGGAGCTTGCGTTAAAGCCTGACACTTTGCTGGCCGCTGCGGCACCAGCGTCATTCAAACAGGACAGCATCATGGCTAGCCACATCACCTTTATCGGCGCCGGCAACATGGCGTCGGCGATCATCGAGGGGCTGCTCGACGGCGGCCACGACGCCAGCGCGCTGACCGCCACCGCCACCCGCGATGCCACTTTGACAGCGCTGCGCGACAGGCTGGGCATCAACACCGAGACCAGCAACAGCCGCGCCGTCGCCCATAGCGACGTGGTGGTGCTGGCCGTCAAACCCCAGGTCATGCGCCGGGTCTGCGAGGAAATGCGCGACGCCGTCCAGGCGCGCAGGCCGCTGATCATCTCGGTGGCCGCAGGACTCCCGGCTGACGCCCTGGAGCGCTGGCTGGGCGGCAGCCTTGCCGTTGTGCGCTGCATGCCCAACACTGCCTCGCTGGTGGGTGCCGGCGCCTCGGGCCTGTATGCCAACCCGAACGTCAGCGATAGCCAGCGGCGCCTTGCCGAAGCGCTGCTGGGCGCGGTGGGTATCGTCGAATGGGTCGAGGACGAGGCGCTGCTTGACGTCGTCACCGCCGTCTCGGGCAGCGCGCCGGCCTACTTCTTCCTGATGTTCGAGGCCATGGAAGACGCCGCCGCAGCCCGCGGACTGCCGGCGAGCAGCGCCCGACGCCTGGCGATGCAGACGGCGCTGGGAGCCGCGAAAATGGCCATGGCCAGCGACAGGCTCCCCGGGGAGCTCAAGCGCAACGTCATGTCGCCCGGCGGTACCACCGAACGCGCCATCCATCGTCTGGAAAGCGGCGGGTTTCGCCAGCTGATACAGGACGCCATGGATGACTGCGTCGACAGGGCGCACGCCATGGCGCAAGAACTTGGCAAGCATTAAGCGTCATTCATAATCGCACCCCCATAACGAATACTTTGGAGAAGCCCGATGGGCAGTAATTTCGGAGGCGCAGGCCTTCTGCTACTCAACACCGCCGTCAACTTTTACCTGCTGCTGATGATGCTGCGTTTTCTGCTGCAGGCATCCCGGGCCGACTACTTCAATCCCATCAGCCAAACGGTGGTCAAGCTGACCCAGCCGGTGGTCCGCCCCTTTCAGGGCATGCTCAAGCCGCTGATGGGCCGCTTCGATCTCGCCACCCTGGCAAGCGCGCTGCTGATCAAGATGGTGGTGCTGATCGTCATCCTGCAGATCGCCGGCTTTGGCATGCCGACCATTCCGCACCTGCTGATTGCCGCCGTGGCCACCCTGGCCAGCGCCATTCTGAAGATCTACTTCTTTGCCCTGATCGTCATGATCATTCTCAGCTGGGTGGCGCCCCAGGCCGGCCACCCCGCCGCGCTGCTGGTCATGCAGCTGGTGCAGCCGGTCCTGGCACCGATTCAGCGCGTGATACCGCCGCTGGGCATGATCGATCTGTCACCGATCGTCCTGTTCCTGGCCATCAACCTGATCGACGGCATCGTGGTCGGCCAGCTCATCGCGGCATCCGGGGCGCTCGCCGTGCTGGTGGGCTTCTGATCCGTATGACTACCAAGGAAACCAGCGCAAGCATGACGGTTCCCCACGACTCGGTCGGGCTGATCACCCCCCAGACGCTGCACTTCGACGAGCCGCTGCCGCTGGCCTGCGGCAGGACGCTGCCGGCCTACGACCTGGTCTTTGAGACCTACGGCACGCTCAACGCCGAACGCAGCAACGCCGTGCTGATCTGCCACGCGCTCTCCGGCCATCACCACGCGGCCGGCTACCACTCGCCGGACGACAGAAAGCCCGGCTGGTGGGATGCGCATATCGGGCCCGGCAAGTCCATCGACACCAACCGCTTCTTTGTGGTCTCGCTGAACAACCTTGGCGGCTGCCATGGCAGCACCGGCCCGACCAGCATCAACCCCGCAAGCGGCAGGCCCTGGGGGCCGGACTTTCCCATGGTCACGGTCGACGACTGGGTTCACAGCCAGGCGCGCTTGGCCGACCGCCTCGGGATAGCGCGTTTCGCTGCCGTGGTCGGCGGCAGCCTTGGCGGCATGCAGGCCCTCCAGTGGGCGTTGAGCTACCCCGATCGCATTGCCAATGCCGTCGTGATTGCCGCCACGCCCAAGCTGTCGGCGCAGAACATCGCCTTCAACGAGGTGGCCCGCCAGGCCATTCGCTCCGACCCGGACTTCCACGACGGCTACTACCTCGATCATGGCAGCGTGCCGCGCCGCGGGCTCAGGCTGGCCCGCATGGTCGGGCACATCACCTATCTGTCGGAAGGCGCCATGGGCAGCAAGTTCGGCCGCGACATGCGCGGAAGCCAGAACTTCAACTTCGGCTACGACGTCGAGTTCCAGGTCGAGTCCTACCTGCGCTATCAGGGCGATACTTTCTCGAACCTGTTTGATGCGCACACCTACCTGTTGATGACCAAGGCGCTGGACTACTTCGACCCGGCGGCCGATCACAACGACGACCTGGCGCTGGCCATGGCGCCGGCCCGGTGCCCGTTCCTGGTGGTCAGCTTCAGCACCGACTGGCGCTTTCCGCCGTCGCGCTCCAGGGAGCTGGTCAACGCGCTGATCCGCGCCGACAAGGCGGTCAGCTACGCCAACATCGACTCGACCCACGGCCACGACGCCTTCCTCATGCTCGACCTCCGCTATCAGGAGGTGTTTGCCGCCTTCATGAGCCGAGTGGCACGCGACCTGGGGTTGGGGGAGCAATCATGATGCGCGACGATCTGGCAGTGATATACGACTGGGTGCCCACCGGTGCCCGCGTGCTCGACCTGGGCTGCGGCGATGGTACCCTGCTCGATGCCCTGGCGCGCGACAAGAACGTTACCGGCTACGGGCTGGAAATCGATCCCGGCGGCATCACCGCCTGTCTGGCACGCGGTGTCAACGTGATCGAGCAGAACCTGGACGACGGCCTGGCCAACTTCGACGACAGCGCCTACGACCTGGTAGTGATGACCCAGGCGCTGCAGGCGCTGCGCCGCCCCGACCTGATGCTGGACGAGATGCTCAGGGTGGCGGAAGAAGGCATCATCACCTTCCCTAACTTCGCCTACTGGCGGCACCGAGTGCACCTGGGGCTGCGCGGCTATATGCCGGTCTCCAAGTCGCTGCCCTATGCCTGGTACGACACCCCCAACATCCATCTGTCGACGTTCAATGACTTCGAGCACCTGTGCCGTGAAAAAAACCTGAAGATCATCGATCGCGCAGTAGGCATAGGTGGAAACAAGGGCAACCGACTGTCTCGGCACTGGCCCAACCTGTTCGGCGAAATTGCCATCTTTCGCGTCGCGCGACGGCGCTATTAATTCGGCAATCAAATAGGTCATCCTGACCTCTTTGATTATCGCCAGCGCACCACGGGCGCAGATGTGTGAATCTGCTGGTGCTGCGCTGCCTCACGCCGGTCTTTCGACCTGCGGCGGTACATCCTTGTACCGCTATTAACCCGACATAAATGCTTGCCGGGTTAATAAACGCTTATACTTTACACAAGCACTTGACTCCGCTTGTGACGAAGCACGGGAGGAAATCATGGTGACAATATCACGCACTATCTTCGGCGGGCTCGTTGCCCTGGCCCTGCTGCTGAGTCCTCTGGCCCAGGCCGGACAGTTTCAGCAGTTCGGCAACTACCAGGTGCATTACAGCGCCGTGAACACCAGCTTCCTGACGCCGGAGGTCGCCACCGCCTCGGGCATCACCCGCAGCCGCACCACGGCCTTTCTCAACGTGAGCGTGCTGGAGCTCCAGCCGGACGGCTCGACCAGGGCCGTCAATGCTCCGGTGGATGGCAGCGTTAGCACGCTCTCCGGCCAGGTTGCGCCGCTGGCGTTTCGCACGCTGCGCGACGGCGAGAGCATTTATCACATCGCCACCTTCGCCATCCAGGACGGCGAGCCGCTGCGCTTCGAACTCAGCGTTCGCCTGGAGCGCAACGAGCCGCCGGTGGCGATCAGCTTCATGCGCCGGCTTTACGTCGACCGCTGAGGTGCGCTGGCAACGATTGATCAGCCCGGCGACGGCTCGAAGCGGCGATCCAGCACCACCGGCAGCGCCCGGCCAAGGCGCACCGCCGTTGGGCGCTGGTCGCGCCGGTCGAAGCGACAGGCCCGCGCCAGCACCTCCACGCCCTGGGCCTCGACCCGCCTGAGCGCCTCGGCGTAGGCCGGGTCCAGGTGGGCCGCGGGCGCCACCGAGGCGATGCCTTCGTGGGCCACGCAGAACAGCAGCAGCGCACGCTGGCCCTCCCGGACCAGCGCCAGCAGCGCCTCCAGATGGCGGCGACCGCGCTCGCTGACGGCGTCGGGAAAATAGCCGTGGCCGTCGCTCTCGCGCAGCGTCACCTGCTTGACCTCCACATAGGCCTGGCGCCCATCGACGTCGCTCAGGCAGAAATCCAGCCGCCCCCCGTCCACGGCGACCTCGCGGCGCAGCCGGCCGAAGCCCGACAGCTCATCCACGCGGCCGGCGGCCAGCGCCTCCTCGACAATTCGATTGGCACGCCCGGTGTTGACCGAGGCCAGCGCCGCGCCGCCCGAACCTGGAGAGGCAGGCTGGGCCAGCTCGATCAGCTCCCAGGTCCAGGCCAGCTTGCGGCGCGGGTCGCTGCTGGGCGACAGCCACACCCGGCTGCCCGGCACGTTCACCGCCCGCATGCTGCCGGTATTGGGGCAGTGGACCACCACCTCGCGGCCGTCGTCGAGGCGCACATCGGCCAAAAAACGTTTGTAGCGGCGCAGCAGCACGCCGGGCACCAGAGCGGGATAGTCCATCAGCCTTCCGCTCCCTGACGAGCATCGCCATGACGCTCGAGGAAGCGCGTCAGCCGCGCCACGGCCTCCTCCAGGCGCGCCACCTCGGTGGTGAAGGCGATGCGGATGTGGTGCTCGCCGCCCTGCAGCGCAAAGTCGGTTCCCGGCGTGACGGCGACGTTTTCCTCCTCCAGCAGCCGGCGACAGAAGGCCTCGCTGTCGCGACTGTAGCGCGAGATATCCAGCCACAGATAGAACGCCCCCTGGGGCGGCAGCTCGGGCGCCAGGCCCAGCGGCGCCAGGCCCGCGATCAGCGCGTCGCGACGCTTTTGCATCGCCTGCCGGCGCGCCTCCAGCTCGGCCATGCATTCAGGCGTGAAGGCCGCCAGCGCCGCATGCTGCGCCGGCGTCGATGACGCCAGAAAAACGTTCTGCGCCAGCCGCGTCAGCGGCTCCACCGCCGCCTCCGGCGCTACCAGCCAGCCCAGCCGCCACCCCGTCATGCCGAAATACTTGGAAAAGCTGTTGGCCACGAAAGCATCGGCGGTGACCGCGGCGGCGGACACCGGCGCCAGGTCGTAGCACAGCCCCTGATAGATCTCATCCACCAGCAGCTGGCCATTGCGGCTGGTAACTTCATCGGCCACCTCGCGCAGCTGGGCCTCATTGAGCATGTGTCCGGTGGGGTTGGACGGCGTTGCCAGCATGGCCAGCCGCGTGCTGTCGTGCCAGCTTTGCGCAATCAGCTCAGGTGTCAGCTGCCAGCCGCTGTCGGCACTCACCGGCACGGCATCCACCTCGGCGCCGGCCAGCGCCATGAAGTGGCGATTGCACGGATAGGTGGGATCGGCCATCACCACCCGGTCACCGGGCTCCACCAGCAGCTGGCTGGCCAGCAGCAGGGCGCCGGAGGCACCCGGGGTCACCACTATTCGGCGCGCATCGACGCGGGCATCAAAAGCGTCCGCATAGTGCGCGGCAATGGCTTCGCGCAGCGCCGGCAGCCCCGCCGCCGGCGTATAGCGAGTACGCCCTTCGGCCAGGGCCCGCTGGCCCGCCTCGACGATGGGGGGCGGGGTGGGGAAGTCCGGCTCGCCGATTTCCAGATGAATCACATCGTGCCCCGCCGCCTCTCTGGCCTGGGCGTCCTCCAGCAGCCCCATCACGCGAAACGAAGCCACCTCAGCAACACGCGAACTCCAAGGCATTATTTACTCCTCAGGTTAAAAATCTGCTATACGAAGCCATGCCAGTCTATCCCAGCACTTTATCTCGACGTCCGCGACCAAAGATTGACGGCTTGAAATTGCTAATGCGGCCATTTTTGGCAAGATGCTTGCAAACTCACCCTTTTTTAGCTAAACAAACACACCTTTGGCGAGAGCTATCCTGATCGCAAGACAGGTATTAATCAGTATTATCTAAAGCAGCGAGGCAGTCACATGTCAGTAGCAGAGAGAAAAGAGGATGCGCCTCAGAAGTTCACCCCCTACGAAACTGCCGAGGGTGAAGAGTACATGAACGAGCAGCAGCTCGAGCACTTCCGCGAAATTCTACTCGACTGGAAGCAGGAGCTGATGGAAGAGGTCGACCGTACGGTTCGCCATCTTCAGGAAGATGCGAGCAACTACGCCGACCCCGCCGATCGGGCGACCCAGGAAGAGGGCTTCAGCCTCGAACTGCGCACGCGTGACCGTGAACGCAAGCTGCTCAAGAAAATCAACGAGACCATCGAGAAGATCAACGAGGATGACTACGGCTTCTGCGAAGCCTGCGGCGTCGAGATCGGCATTCGTCGTCTGGAAGCGCGCCCCACGGCAACGCTGTGCGTCGACTGCAAGACCCTGGCCGAGCTCAAGGAGAAGCAGCTTGGCGGCTAAGCGCACTTCACTACGGTCGGCGACGGGCAAGCCTTTAAATTAACCCGGCAAGTATTTATGTCGGGTTAATAGCGGTACACGGACGTACCGCCGCTGGCTGACGCTATCCGCCACCATTTGCCCGGAGTCGTTCATGAACGCCTACCGCGGCCGCTTCGCCCCCACGCCTTCCGGCCCGCTGCACTTCGGCTCGCTGACTGCCGCACTGGCCAGCTTTCTGGATGCGCGCCAGGCAGGCGGGCACTGGGCGCTGCGCATCGAAGATATCGACCCGCCGCGCTGCCCGCCGGGAAGCGCCGACATCATCCGACGCCAGCTCGAGGCCTTTGGCCTTTGCTGGGATGGCCCCGTTCGCTACCAGCACCGTCGGCATCACGCCTACCGGCATGCCCTGGAGCGCCTGATCGACATGGGCCTGGCCTACCCCTGCAGCTGCTCTCGCCGCCAATGGCAGGATCACGCCGTCTATCCCGGCTGGTGCCGCGAAGGCGTCTGCGAGCCAGGCAAACCGCTGGCCTGGCGGCTGCGCAGCGATCTTGGCCTGCGACCGGTGGTCTGGGAAGATCGCCTTTTTGGCGCCTGTCGCTTCGAGCCTGCCGAGCTGGGTGATACCGTACTCAAGCGCAAGGACGGGCTCTGGGCCTATCAGCTGGCGGTGGTGGTGGATGATGCCGACCAGGCGATCAGCGACGTCGTGCGCGGCGCCGACCTGCTCGACAACACGCCCTGGCAGCGCCAGCTGCAGCACGCGCTTGGCCTGCCTGTGCCACGCTACCTCCATTTACCGCTGATGCTGGGCAATGACGGCCACAAGCTGTCCAAGCAGAATCTGGCCCCGGCCCTGCCGACCACGGAAACCGAGGCGCGCCCGCTGCTGTTTCGCGCGCTTACTGCGCTCGATCAGGCGCCACCCGCCGAGCTTGCCACCGCAGCGGTGGACGAGCAGCTGGCCTGGGCTATTGCCCACTGGGCACCGCAGCGCCTGCAGCGCAGTCATTCTGTCCCTCGCTGAGGAGACGCCATGTACGTCTATCGCATCACGCTGCTGCTGGTCTTTGGCGGCTATCTGCTGTCACCGCTGCTGATGGGCGGCTGGGGCAACCCCGAGGTGGCCTGGTATCGCCCCTTTGCCATCTGGGGCGTGCTGATTGCGCTGACCGCGTGGCTCAGCTGGAAGCGCCGCCAGGACATCCTCGGCCAGCAGTCCGGGCGCCGCGGGGCGCGGCGATGATCGATACCGGCATGGTGGCACTGATCGGCCTGGGCGTCGGCTATCTGCTGCTGCTGTTTGCCTGCGCCACCGCGGTGGATCGCGGCTGGCTGCCGCGCAGCCTGGCGCGCCATCCTGCCACGCATATCCTGGCGCTTGGCGTCTATGCCAGCGCCTGGGCAATTCACGGCAGTCTGGAGCTCGCCCAGCGCAGCGGCTACGGCTATCTGGCCTACTACCTGGGCGTGGCCGGCACCTTCCTGCTGGCTCCGGTGCTGCTGATACCCATCCAGCGCCTGTCGCACACCTATCAGCTGGCGTCGCTGGCCGACCTGTTCACCTTCCGCTTTCGCTCCCGCTGGGTCGGCACGTTAATCACCGTCATCAGCCTGCTGGCCGTGCTGCCGCTGCTGGCGCTGCAGGTGCAGACCATGGGAACGGCAATTCATCGGCTGTCGGGAGTGGGCTCACCGGAGTGGTACTCGCTGGGCTTCAGCGCCCTGATCGCCCTGTTTGCGATACTTTTTGGCGCCCGTCACAGCCACCTCAATGCTCGCTACGACGGCCTGCTGACCGCCATTGCCGCGGAGTCGCTGATCAAACTGCTGGCCATGCTGGCGCTGGGCGCTATCGCCCTGTTCGGCGTTTTCGACGGCCCGGCTGACCTTCAGGCCTGGCTGAGCGGCCCCGGCCGGCAGGCGCAGCGGCTCAGCGAACCTCTCGACGCCAGCCAGTGGCGCACGCTGCTGCTGCTGTTCTCGGCAGCCGCCCTGCTGATGCCGCACATGTTTCATATCACCTTTGCCAAAGATCTGAGACGACACACCCTGCTCAAGGCCGGCTGGGGGCTGCCGCTGTATCTGCTGCTGGTCGCCCTGCCGGTGCCCTTGATCCTGTGGGGCGCACAGCGCCAAGGGGTCGAGATGAGCCCTGACAGCGTTGCCTATCTGGCCTTTGACCTCTCGCCCTCCTGGTGGACCGATGTCCTGGCCTTCCTGGCGGGATTGGCCGCCGCCAGCGGCACCCTGATCATCCTGTCGCTGGCGCTCGCCGGCATGGTGCTCAACCACCTGGTGCTGGTCGCCCGCTCACCGCTTGATCGACCCAACCTGTATCGCTGGCTGCGCTGGCTGCGCCGCGGATTGATCGCCGCCGTGGTGGCTGCCGGCTGGCTGTTTCATCGCCTGGTCGGCATCGACCACGACCTGTCATCGCTGGGGCTGGCCGCCTTTGTCGGCATGGCCCAGTGCTTGCCGGGCCTGCTCGCGCTGCTCTACTGGCCGGGCGCCAACCGCACCGGCATGGTCAGCGGCCTGAGTGCAGGACTGGTGATCTGGCTGCTGGGCATGTGGCTGCCGCTGTTCGGCATCGACCAGGCCCTGACTGCCGTGCTGTCCGATGAGCTGGCGCCCTACCCGCACTGGTACCTTGTCGCGCTGGTTTCTCTGGGCGTCAATGCGCTAACGCTGATACTGGTCTCGCTGACCACCCACACCTCCACCGGCGAGCGCGCCGCCGCCGAGGCCTGCTCGGTGGACGCCGTGGTGCGCCCCATGCGCCTGCCGCTGAAAGCGGCCAATGCGCTCGAGATCAAGCATCAGCTGAGCCATGCGCTGGGTGAGAGCGTGGCCCAGCGCGAAGTCGAACGCGCCCAGGCGGCGCTGGGGCAGTCACCGCTGGAGGCTCGGCCCTACGCCCTGCGGCGGCTGCGCGACCGTATCCAGGCCAATCTCTCGGGGCTGATGGGACCGGCGGTGGCCCAGGATATCGTCGATCGCTGGCTGCCCTACCGTCAGGCCGGCCACGAGGTGACCGAGGACATTCATTTCGTCGAGCGGCGCCTGGCGGGCCGGCGTACCCGCCTCACCGGCCTTTCCCGGGAGCTCGATAATCTGCGCCAGCACTACCGACACACCCTGCTTCGGCTTCCAGCAGGACTCTGCGTATTTGGCAGCGACGGCGAGCTGCTGATGTGGAACGATGCCCTGGCCAACTTTTCCGGCATCAGCGCCGATACGGTAGTCGGCGCCCACCGCGATAGCCTGCCCGCCCCGTGGAGCGATCTGTTCAAGCGCCTGCTCGCCGAACCCGGTACCAAGCTATACAAGCAGCCTGTACAGCTGGCCGAGGGCATTCGCTACCTGGGGCTGCGGCGCTCGTCGCCCTATCCTCACGAACGCAGCGGCAGCACCGTCATTTTGGTGGAAGATCAAAGCGAGATGAAGTGGCTGGAGGACGAGCTGGTGCACGCGGCTCGGCTGGCCTCCATTGGCCAGCTGGCGGCCGGCGTGGCCCATGAAATCGGCAATCCGATCACCGGCATCTCTTCGCTGGCCCAGAACCTGCGCTACGACACCGACGACCCGGAACTGCTGGAGGTCGCCAGCCAGATTCAGGAGCTCACCACGCGGGTGTCGACCATCGTCTCATCGCTGGTTGGGTTCGCCCATGGCGGGCGCCATGTCACCCATACCGAGATGACGCCGATCTCCATTGCCCGGGTCACTGACCAGGCGCTGCACTTGATTCAGCTGACGCGCTCGGGCGAGGATATTCATTTCGATAACCGCTGCCTGCCGGAATTGGAGGTGCTCGGTGACGAGCAGCGCCTGCAGCAGGTAATGGTCAACCTGCTGGGCAATGCCAGAGACGCCAGCGCCCCCGGCGACAGAGTTATCATTGACGCTCAGCCAGAGCATGACCAGGGCAACGGCAGGCTACGCATCAGCGTGACCGACGGCGGCCAGGGCATCGACCCGGAGATCCGCGACCGGCTGTTCGAGCCCTTTACCACCACCAAGCCTCCCGGCAAGGGCACCGGGCTGGGGCTGCCGCTGGTCTACAGCATCATTGCCGAGCACGATGGACGCATCGACATAGAGTCGCCGCCGGCAGACCAGCCTCAAGGCACGCGCGTCCTGCTGTGGCTTCCCCTGCACCGTAAAAGCGCCCATGCAGGCGCATAGAGACAAGAGCCACCGATGAGCCGCATCCTGATCGTTGAAGACGAAGCCATCATCCGCAGCGCCCTCAGGCGGCTGCTCGAACGGCATGACCACCGGGTCAGCGAAGCCGGCTCGGTGGAAGAGGCGCGCGCCCTTGATCTCGGCGGCTTCGACCTGGTGCTCAGCGACCTGCGGCTGCCCGGCGAGCCGGGTACCGAGTTGATCGCGCTGGCGGCGCCGGCGCCGGTCCTGATCATGACCAGCTACGCCAGCATGCGCTCGGCGGTAGACGCCCTCAAGCTCGGCGCCGTGGACTATATCGCCAAGCCTTTCGACCACGACGAGCTGCTTGAAACCGTGGCGCGCCTGCTCCATCAGCGCTCCCAGAGCCAGGGCGAGCCGCCGCACATTGCCGAGCCCGACGGTCAGCGCCAGACGATGATCGGCAGCTGCCCGGCCATGCAGGCGGTCTACACCCGCATTCGCAAGACCGCGCCGGCCGACGTCACCGTGCTGATCACCGGCGAATCCGGTACCGGCAAGGAGCTGGTCGCCCGCGCCATCCACCAGCAGAGCCGCCGAGCCCAGCGGGCACTGATCAACGTCAACTGCGCGTCGATCCCCGAGACGCTGATCGAGTCCGAGCTGTTCGGCCATGAGAAGGGCGCCTTTACCGGCGCCACGGCCGCTCGTACCGGGCTGGTCGAGGCCGCCGACGGTGGCACCCTGTTTCTCGACGAAATCGGCGAGCTGCCGCTGGATGCCCAGGCGCGACTGCTGCGCGTGCTGCAGGAGGGCGAGATCCGCCGCATCGGCTCGGTAGAAACGCGCCACGTGGACGTGCGCCTTATCGCCGCGACCCACCGCGATCTGCACGCCATGTCAAAAACCGGCGAGTTTCGCCTCGATCTCTACTACCGCCTGAACGTCATGCAGATCGACCTGCCGGCACTGCGAGACCGGGACGACGACATCCTCGAGATTGCCGATGTCCTGCTCGACAAGATCTGCCAGCGCCACGAGCGCGAAGGCCTGCGGCTGACCCGCGCCGCGCGACGTCTTATTCACGAGTATCTTTGGCCCGGCAACGTGCGCGAGCTGGAAAATGCCCTGGAACGCGGCGTCATCCTGGCCGAAGGCCACCTGATTCACCCCGACGACCTGGGGCTTGCTCCCGCAGGCGCCGAACAGATAGCGCCGCCTCCGACGCCGCCGGCGGGCAGCTGGGAGGTCGCCGACCCGCCGCTGGAGAAGGCGACAAAGAGCAGCGAAAGCGAAGACCTGTCGCTGGAAGACTACTTCCAGCATTTTGTGCTGGAACACCAGGACCGGATGAGCGAGACCGAGCTCGCCCAGAAGCTGGGCATCAGTCGCAAGTCCCTGTGGGAGCGCCGTCAGCGGCTGGGCATTCCGCGCAAGAAAGCGACGCGCCGCGGCAGCTCCTGAGCTTTACGCGAAAACAGCTTGCGCCCCACTCTCCCCAGGCGAGCAGGCCGTAGACCAAGGTCTTACCCGCCCGAGACTGCTCTTCTTGGCGCGCCGGCATGGCAATCGCAGCAGCCACCGCGCTCAGATTACGCCAGTGTTACCTTCCCACACACTTTAGCTCCGGAAAGGGGGAAAGCTAGGTAACACTTCGGGCGGCCGCGAGTATCACACCAGCAGAGATCCAAGATAACTCATTGATATTAAATACAAAAAGCAAAGATGGCATGCCTGGTGCAAGATAATACATTAAGAAGAATAACGCCGGACGTCGCCTGCGACACCAATAACAACAAGGTCGCTGACCAGGTGACAAAGGGTCTGCCAACAACAACAAGACTTGTGCAGACCCGCATGACCTGCAGGGTTCCTCAAACAAAAACAGCAACGAATCCACACAGTGCATGTCGATCGAGCCAACAACTACAAGATGCTCGATGCCCGGAATCAGACACGACGCACCAGCGCGGCCAACAGCAAAAATAAGGGCCCCCGGGTGCAGCCCCGTCAACAACAACAAGACGATGGGGAAGGGTCTCATCACCCTCGTGGGTTGGAGGATTGTTTTGAATACGAGATGGTTGCCGTATAAGGGTGAACGCCTTTAAAAACAAGAAGTTTGCTTGCCTAAGAATCAGTGGGTAACCGTGGTGCGTATTCAAGGCGATGCGCCATCAATAGAAAAACAAGCAGCACGGACGCTGCAGTTCAGCCTGATAGAGGGGAGGCCTACCGGCCTTCCCTTTTTTATTGTTCTGTCATGGTCCTGCGCAGGCTGCGCTTTCCAAGGTGTTGGACGTCCGCTACACTCATGCATTCCCTATACCCGCGAGACGAAAACGCCGCATGATCAAAGGTTTTACCCGCTTTCTGCAGAGCCCCGGCGAGCACCTGAGGTCGCTGTTTGGCCCCGAGGAGGCGTCGTCCGGCCCCCCCACACCTCGCATCATTCCCCGCCCCGACCATCCGGTCTCGCGTCAGCATTTCAGCGAGTCGTCGCTCAAGGTGCTGTATCGTCTGCACAACGCCGGCTACGAGGCCTATCTGGTTGGCGGCTGCATTCGCGACTCCTTGCTTGGTCTGATGCCCAAGGACTTCGACGTCGCCACCGACGCCACGCCGGAGCAGGTGCGCGAGCTTTTTCGCAACTCGCGCATCATCGGGCGGCGTTTTCGCATTGTGCACGTGCGTTTCGGCCGTGAAGTCATCGAAGTCACCACTTTTCGCGGCAAGCCAGGCGATGATCATGCCAACCATATTGCCCAGCAGGCCGACAGCGGCATGCTGCTGCGCGATAACGTCTGGGGCAGCATCGGGCAGGACGCCCTGCGCCGGGACTTCACCATCAATGCGCTCTACTACAGTATTGCCGACTTCTCGATTCACGACTTCGCCAACGGCGTGGCCGACATCGAAGACCGCACTCTGCGCCTGATAGGCGACCCCGAGACGCGCTACCGTGAAGATCCGGTACGCATGCTGCGCGCCGTGCGTTTCGCCGCCAAGCTGGATTTCCAGCTGGCGCCAGAAACCGAGGCCCCGCTCCACGAGCTTGCTGCGCTGCTGCTCAAGGTGCCGCCGGCGCGCCTGTTCGACGAATGCCTCAAGCTGTTCATGAGCGGCCATGGGCTGGCAACCTTCCGCCTGCTGCGCCACTACGGGCTCTTCGCCATGCTGTTTCCGGAAGCCGACGAAGCCATGGCGGAACTGGCCTGGGCCGAAGCCGTGGTCGAACAGGCGCTGGCCAGCACCGACCGCCGCGTCCACCAGGAGCGCCCCGTCACACCGGCGTTCCTGTTTGCGGCGCTGCTGTGGGGGCCGGTTCACCTCCGCTGCCAGCAGCAAGAGTTGAGCGACCTGCCGCCGATACCGGCACAGCAGGCCGCCGCGCAGCAGGTCATCCTGCGCCAGCTGCAGCATGTATCTATCCCCAAGCGCTTCAGCATGCCCATGCGCGATATCTGGGCATTGCAGCTGCGCCTGCCCCAGCGTCGTGGCAAGCGGGCCACCCAGACGCGCGAGCATCCGCGCTTTCGTGCCGCCTACGATTTCCTGATGGTTCGCG
>DATHXP010000051.1:0-3473 GCA_035459605.1 Halomonas sp.
GCCGACGGCCTCCAGTCCCGGGTCAGTACCACGGACCAGCTGTGGGTGACCGGGACCCGGTGAAAGGCGAAACGCCGGCCGCGGGTCTCGGTGAAGGCTGCATCCGGCATCAGATCGAGCTCGCCGCGCTCCAGCCGACGCAGGCAGTCCTGCCACTGGCAGGCGACGAACTCCAGCTGCCACTGTTCGCGGCGGGCAATCTCGCGGATCAGTTCGGCGAACAGCCCGGCCGCGCTGCCGTCATCGCGTTGATGGATCTTGGGTGCGTTGTCGTAGACGCCGACCCGGATCCGGCGGTCCGTGTCGGCCGATAATCGGCCTGCATGGGCGGGCGGAATTCGACATCGAGGGGCTGGGCGGCTCCATTTCAGCCCTGTCAGGCTGCATCGTGCCTGCCAACCATCTTCATTACTATGCGGGTAGCGGAGACAACCGACAGCTGATTCTCGACCTCCCCCACGACGCCCTGAGCCTTACCGGCCATCATCACGAGCTGGCTCGGCTCTTCGATGCGCCGCGCTTCTTCGCTCTGGACGAGCCGCTCAAGCGCTATCTGGACTTTCTGCTCGAGGAGGTGAGCCTCCTGGCCAGCGCCGGCGGCCTGTCGATATTGCAGCAGGAGCGCCTGGCGAGCACGCTGCTTGGCTCCCTGCACGCACGCCTGGCCAGCGAGCCGAACGCGCGCGGACGCACGCTGGATCTGGCTGCCCTAGAACGCTATATCGATCGCCACCTGGGCGGTCCGCTGCGGGTATCCGACCTTGCTAGCGAGGCCTGCCTGAGCGAGGCGCACTTTACCCAGCGTTTCCGCGCCCAGACCGGCATGTCACCCTGGCAGTATGTGATTCAGCGTCGCCTGAGTGCCGCGCACCGCCTGCTGCTGGAAAGCGACCTGCCGCTCTCCGAGATCGCCGCGCTGAGCGGCTTTGCCAATCAGAGTGCGCTATCTCACGCCTTTCGTCGCGCCCACGGCCATCCCCCAAGCCGCTTGAGAAAAAACGCTGACACGCCTCCCCGCCTCCTTGAAAACCGGTCATGCCCAGAGGCAGACTAAAGTCGAAGAGTCTTTCCACGCCAAATCAACACCCGGGGATTCGACAAGACTCGGCGCGGAATCGACAAGCGGCGTCAATCGTTACACCCTATCCTTAACTATTATGCCCTCGGTCCTGGCCCCCACTGCCAGCCGACGACCGAGTTCACCCCTGTGGTGGCACAGCAACTTTGCGGGGAACAGTTCATGCTCAACGCCAACAACATGCTCAAGGACGCCACCTGGCGTCAGAACAGTGACACCCTCTTTGAACGCATCAGCGATCATTACACGGTCGATGAAAATGCCTTCGTCGCTGAGCTGATCAAGGTTCTGGAAACCGACCAGCGCGATTTCGCCCGGACCGCCGAGAACACGGCCTCGCTGGTTCGCGAGATTCGTGAAATGGACACCGCGGTCGACACCATCGATGAGCTGCTTCAGCAGTACAGCCTGAACACCCATGAAGGCCTGATGCTGATGTGCCTGGCCGAGGCCATGCTGCGCATTCCCGACAAGGCAACTGCCGACGCGCTGATCGAAGACAAGCTCGGCCCCGCCGACTGGAAAGCCTACGTGGGCAAGAGCGAGTCGTGGATGGTCAACGCCTCGACCTGGGGGCTGCTGATGACCGGCCGCGTGGTCAGCATGGACCGCACCGAGGACGGCAAGCCGAGCAGCTTCATCAATCGCCTGGTCAACCGCATGGGCGAGCCGGTGATCCGACGCGCCATGGTCGAGGCGATGAAGATCATGGGCAAGCAGTTCGTGCTGGGCCGCGATATCGACGAGGCGCTGAAGCGCTCAAGGCCGCTGTTTGCAAAGGGCTACAGCTACTCCTACGACATGCTCGGCGAGGCCGCGCGCACCCGCACCGATGCCCGGCGCTACTTTGACGACTATGCCCACGCCATCGAAGAGGTGGGCAAGACCAGCAAGGCGCTGTCCGAGCGCACCCCGGCGCCCTCGGTGTCGATCAAGCTCTCGGCGCTGCATCCCCGCTACGAGTTTGGCCGCCGCGAGCAGATACTCGACGAGCTGGTGGCCTCGGTGCGCGAGCTGGCCGGTCTGGCGCGCAGTCAGAACGTCGCCATCACTATCGATGCCGAAGAAATGGATCGCCTGGAGCTGTCGCTGGAGGTCTTTCGCGCGGTCTACGCAAGCGACACCTGTCGCGGCTGGGGCCACTTTGGCCTGGTGGTACAGGCGTACGCCACCCGCGCCCTGCCGGTGCTGCACTACCTCAACCGCCTGGCCGAGGAGCAGGGCGACGAGATTCCCCTGCGCCTGGTCAAGGGCGCCTACTGGGACAGCGAAATCAAGGAGGCTCAGCAGGCCGGCGTCGAGGGCTACCCGGTGTTTACCCGCAAGGCGTCCACGGATGCCTGCTACCTGGTCTGCACTCGCTTTCTGCTCTCTGACGCCACCCGCGGTCGTCTTTTCCCGCAGTTTGCCACCCACAACGCCCACACCATCACCTGCATTCTCGAGCAGGCCAATGAAGGCGCGCGCCCGTTCGAGTTCCAGCGCCTGCACGGCATGGGCGAGGCGCTCTACGAGGCCGCGCTGGCGCGCGCCCCCGAAGGCACCTACTGCCGCATCTATGCGCCGGTTGGCGCCCACAAGGACCTGCTGCCCTACCTGGTCCGCCGCCTGCTGGAAAACGGCGCCAACTCCTCCTTTGTGCACCAGCTGGTCGACCCCGAGGTGCCGGTGGAATCGCTGTGCGAGCATCCGGTTGACACCCTGCGCCAGTATCAGACCCTGGCCAACGGCCAGATTCCCCTGCCGGCCGATATCTACGGCGAGGGGCGGCGCAACTCGCGCGGCGTCAATCTCAATATCCGCAGCCACTACCAGCCGCTGATGGACGCCATGAGCGAATTCATGGACATCCAGTATCAGGCCGGCCCGCTGCTGGCGGACCAGGTGGACGACAGCGAGGCCAAGCATATCAAGGTGGTCTCGCCCTTCGACCACCGCAAGGCGGTGGGCAGCGTGCAGTGGACCACCGCCGAGCAGGCCGAGAAGGCGCTGGACGCCGCCTGGGCGGCCTTTCCGCGCTGGGAGGCCACGCCGGTTGGCGAGCGCGCCGATATTCTGCGCCGCTTTGCCGACCTGATGGAAGCCAACCTGGCCGAGCTGATGACGCTGTGCTCGCGGGAGGGCGGCAAGCTGCTCACCGACGGCGTCGACGAGATTCGCGAGGCGGTGGACTTCTGCCGCTATTACGCCAGCCGTGCGGAAGCGCTGTTCAGCGAAGCGACCGTTCTGCCCGGCCCCACCGGCGAGTCCAACGAGCTGCGCATGGGCGGCAAGGGCGTCTTTGCCGCCATCAGCCCGTGGAACTTCCCGGTGGCGATCTTCTGCGGCCAGATGGTGGCAGCCGCCGTGGCCGGCAACAGCGTGCTGGCCAAGCCCGCCGAACAGACCTCCATCA
>DATHXP010000052.1:0-20133 GCA_035459605.1 Halomonas sp.
CAGCAGCGCCCAGGGCGAGAACTGCACCAGCAGCACCGCGAAGCTGGCCAGCGAGATGGCGTTCTGCAAAAGCCCGAAGGTCTTGTTGACCAGCGCCAGGGGGCGCGTCGAGGCTTCGCGCCGCGCCCGGGTCAGCTTGTCGTAGAAGGTGGAGTCCTCGAACTGGGCAAGCGACAGAGTGCCGGCCTTCTCGAGGATCATCACGTTGACCTTCTGGCCGAGCAGCGCGCGCAGCAGCGACTGCTGGGCCGACAGCCCGCGCTGCGCCAGGGCAATCAGCGCGATCACCAGCGCTTCCAAGGCCACATAGCGCAGCACCGGCCAGGCGCTGGCAAGCGTCAGCGCCTCCTCGCTCTGGGCATGCAGCGCCATGGCCGCCACCACCGCATCGACGATCAGCTTGCCCACCCAGGCCGCCACCGCCGGCAGCACTCCGGCCACCAGGGTGCACGCGGCCAGACCGACAGTCAGCCCGCGCGAGGTGTCCCACACCAGCCCCAGGGCGCGGCGACTGTAGCGAAAGACGCTGAAAAAACCGTTCAGCCCGCTGGGTTTTTCATAAGCAGAGCTGTCGGAAGCATGACGGCCAGAGGCGTGGCGCTGCGCGCGTGAAGAGGTCAAATAGGCGTTTCCAAAAACATTCCACACAGTAACAGGCGCTTCCAGTATCGCACTTCACCGCCGCCAATCCCACGCGCTGGCACTGCCTTGCCGCTTGCCGCGCTGCTTGCCAAGGCCGAGACGGCGTAATACAGGGCTTATCGCAGTTAGGCACGATGAGGAGCGCCGGGAACAGGTCAAAGAGGGGGTTCTACGCCATGGATGGCGTAGGTAGCGCCCAAGGACGGGTTCACAGCGCCCCCTCGCAGACCTGTTGCCGGATCAGCTCCGAGTCACAATATCAACTGCAATAGCCCTGCGGCGTAATAAGGAAAAGCTGTTATTCCGCTGGCAAGATGCTCACAGCGGCAGTTTGACAGAACGCCTGCTGCCAGCACATTTTGGCAATGTCGCCATCGAGAGACCTACCGCATTACGGTAGAGTAGCCTCAGCGAACACGACCCGCACAGGATGACCCGTTCAATGACACTGTTATGGATAACCCTGCTGCCTCTGCTCGGGGTGCTGGTACCCGCGCTGAGTGCGCGACACGGACGCCGCTCCTGCTCGCTGGCCACGGCTATCTTGCCGACCCTGGCGCTGCTGCTGACCCTGAGCCAGGTGCCTGCCCTTGTCGACGGCGAGACGCTGCGCCTCTCGCTTGCCTGGATGCCCTCGCTGGGACTGGATCTGGCGCTGCGCCTGGACGGCCTGAGCCTGCTGTTCAATCTGCTGATCATGGGTATCGGCCTGCTGATTCTGCTCTATGCGCACTTTTACCTGGAAACCCACGAGGCCTTCGGGCGCTTCTACGCCTACCTGATCCTGTTCATGGCCTCGATGGTCGGCATTGCGATGTCCGACAACCTGATCCTGCTGTGGCTGTTCTGGGAGCTGACCAGCCTGTCATCCTTCCTGCTGATCGGCTTTTGGTCCCACGACAGCGAGGCGCGCAAGGGCGCACGCATGGCCCTGATCGTCACCGGCGCCGGCGGCCTAGCGCTGCTGGCCGGCCTGCTGATGCTGGGCCAGATGGCCGGCAGCTACGACATGAACGCAGTGCTGGCCAGCGGCGACATCATCCGCGGCCATGCGCACTACCCGGTGATGCTGGCGCTGGTGCTGCTAGGCGCCTTCACCAAGTCGGCCCAGTTCCCCTTCCAATTCTGGCTGCCCCACGCCATGGCCGCGCCCACGCCGGTCTCGGCCTACCTGCACTCGGCGACCATGGTCAAGGCCGGTATCTTCCTGATGGCGCGCCTGCATCCGGCCATCGCCGGCAGCGAGCTGTGGAGCAGCGTGGTGGCGCTGGTCGGCATGGTCACCATGCTCTACGGCGCCTGGTTTGCGCTGATGAAAACCGACCTCAAGGGCATTCTGGCGTTCTCCACCGTCAGCCATCTGGGGCTGATCACCGTGCTGCTGGGCATCGGCAGCCCCATGGCGGTGGTGGCGGCGCTGTTTCATATTCTCAACCACGCCACCTTCAAGGCGGCGCTGTTCATGGGCGCGGGCATCATCGACCACGAGGCCGGCACCCGCGAACTGTCCAAGCTCGGCGGCCTGCGCCGGGCCATGCCGGTCACGGCGCTGCTGTCCACCCTCACCGGCGCCGCCATGGCCGGGGTGCCGCTGCTCAACGGCTTCGTTTCCAAGGAGATGTTCTTCACCGAAACGCTGGCCACTCCGGTGCTCGGCGGGCTCAGCGCGCTGATGCCGGTGCTGGCCACCCTGGGCGGCATCCTGTCGGTGGCCTATTCGCTGCGCCTGGTGCACGCCGTCTTCTTCAAGCCGGCGACCCAGGCTCCGCCCAGGGTGCCCCATGAGCCGCCGCGCCTGATGCGCGCGCCCATGGAGCTGCTTGCCGCCCTGTGCGTGCTGCTCGGCCTGTTTCCGTCCCTGGCCGGCGGCCTGATACAGCTGGCCAGCGATGCCGCGCTGGCAACGCCGATAGCGTTTCATCTGGCCGTGTGGCACGGTTTCAACGTGCCTTTGCTGATGAGCCTGATCGCCCTGGCGGCGGGTATCGCGGCGTATCTATCCCACGCCCATCTGCGCCGCTTCCTCAAGCAGTTCGCGCCGCTGGATGCGCGGCTGGTGTTCGAAGCCTCCGTGCAGTGCCTGGAGCGCTACTCGCTGCGGCTGATGGAGCGGCTCGAAAACGGCTCGCTGCAGCGCTATATGATGCTGCTGCTGCTTTCGTCCCTGGTAGTGGCAGGTGTCGGCCTGGTCAGCATGCCGTCGCTGGCTGGTGCGCTGGCCAACCAGACGGCGGACGGCGTGCTGATTATCGGCGCGCTGCTGATGATGCTTGCCGCGCTGAGCACCGCTGCGCTGCATCGCAGGCGCCTGGTCTCGCTGATGATGCTGTCCATGGTCGGGCTGCTGGTCTCGCTGACCTTCGCGCGCTTTTCTGCCCCCGACCTGGCGCTGACCCAGCTGTCGGTCGAGGTCGTCACCATGATCCTGCTGATGCTGGCGCTGTTCTTCCTGCCCCAGAAGACGCCGCGGGAATCCTCCACGCCGCAGCTGCTGCGCGATATCGGCCTGGCCGGTGGGCTGGGCGTGATCGTTGCCAGCCTCAACTATGCGGTGCTGAGCCGCGAGACGCCGAGCATCTCCGACTTCTTCATCGACAACAGCGTACCCGGCGGCGGCGGCCACAACGTGGTCAACGTAATCCTGGTGGACTTTCGCGGCTTCGATACCCTGGGCGAGATCACGGTGCTTGCCATTGCCGGCCTGGCGGTGCTCAAGCTGCTCAACCGGCTGCGCCTGTTCATGCCGCACAGCGACGCCGAGGGCCGGATGTGGTCGCAGGACCGCTATCCGATGATTCTGACCATCATCTCCCAGGCGCTGCTGCCCCTGGCGATACTGGTCGCGGTATTCATTCTGCTGCGCGGCCATAACGCGCCCGGGGGCGGTTTCATTGCCGGCCTGGTGACGGCGGTCGCGCTGATTCTGCTCTATATTGCCCGCGGCGTGGACTGGGCGCAGAAGCGCCTGGACCTGCAGTACCAGAGCATCGCCATTGCCGGCGTCGCCCTGGCCGCCCTGACCGGCGCCGGCAGCTGGCTGTTTGGCTACCCCTTCCTGACGTCGGCTTTTGGCTATCTGCACATTCCGCTGATCGGCGAGATCGAGCTTGCCACCGCCATGATCTTCGATCTGGGCGTCTACCTGGCGGTGGTCGGTGCCACGCTGATGATTCTGGCCAATCTGGGCAAGATCACTACCCCGTACCGCCTGGTTAAACATGACGACGCCGGCAGTCACGCTGCCAAGGAGGATCGCTGATGGAAAGCCTGTTTGCCATCACCACCGGCGTGCTCAGCGCCTGCGGCCTTTATCTGACGCTGCGCGGGCGCACCTTCCCCGTGGTCGTCGGACTGACGCTGCTCTCCTATGCCGTCAACCTGTTCCTGTTCTCCATGGGGGGGCTGACGACCGACGGCGCGGCCGTGGTCAACGCTAACAACAGCGGCATGACCGACCCCCTTCCCCAGGCGCTGGTCCTGACCGCCATCGTCATCGGCTTTGCCATGACCGCGTTCGCCATTATTCTAGCCATGCGCTCCCGCGGCGACATGGGCAACGACCACGTCGACGGCCACGACTACGATGTACGCCAGGATAACTCTCGCAAGGAGCGCCAGCGGTGACTGCACATCTGACCGTTCTGCCCGTGGCCTTGCCGCTGCTCTCGGCGATGCTGCTGCTGAGCAAGCGCCACGGCTATATCCGCCTCAAACGCCTGTTCAGCGTCGCCAGCACCGCTGTGCTGACGCTGGTCTCCGCTGCCCTGATCGCGCGCGCCGCCGGCGGCGAAATCACCTACTACGCCCTCGGCAATTGGCAGCCGCCGTTCGGGATCGTGCTGGTCCTGGACAGGCTCTCGGCGCTGATGGTGCTGCTGACCGCGCTGCTGGCGCTGGGCTGCGTGATCTTCGCCTGCGCCGGCGAGGACGAGCGCGGCAGCAACTTTCACGGGCTTTTCCAGCTGCAGCTGATGGGCATCAACGGTGCCTTTCTGACCGGCGATCTGTTCAACCTGTTCGTGTTCTTCGAGGTGCTGCTGCTGGCCTCCTATGCGCTGCTGCTGCACGGCGGCGGCAAGGCGCGCATTCAGTCGGCGGTCCACTATGTCATCTTGAACATGGCCGGCTCGTCGCTGTTTCTGATCGCCGTGGGCACGCTCTACGGCGCCACCGGCACGCTCAACATGGCCGACATGGCGGCGCGCATCAGCAGCCTGCCCGCCGAGCGCGAGGGGCTGGCCACGGCGGGCGCCCTGCTGCTGCTGGTGGTGTTCAGCCTCAAGGCTGCCATGCTGCCGCTGTACTTCTGGATGCCCCGGGCCTACGCCGCCGCGCCGGCGCCGGTGGCGGCGCTGTTTGCGGTCATGACCAAGATTGGCGTCTACGCCATCCTGCGCGTCTACTCGCTGATCTTTGGCGAGCAGGCCGGCGGGCTGGCCAATCTCGGGCAGGGCTGGGTATGGTGGCTGGCGCTGCTGACTCTGGCGGTGGCCAGCGTTGGCGTACTGGCGTCCCGGGATCTGCGCCAGCTGATTGCCTACCTGCTGCTGGTTTCAGTCGGCACCCTGCTGGCCGGTATCGGCATGGGCTCTATTGCCGCGGTCAGCGCACTGCTGTATTACCTGGTGCACACCACCCTGGTCACCGGCGCGCTTTTCCTGCTGGCAGAAATGATCGGCGCCCAGCGCGGCAAGGCCGGCACGCGTATCGTCAAGGGGCGCCAGATGCCCCAGGGTCAGGCGCTGTCGCTGGCCTTCTTTATTGCCGCCGTGGCCGTGGTCGGCATGCCGCCGCTTTCCGGGGCGCTGGGCAAGGTGCTGGTGATGGACGCGGCGATAGGCAGCCAGCGGCTGTGGCTATGGCCGATCCTGCTGCTCAGCGGCCTAGCCGCCATGGTGGCGCTGTCGCGCGCCGGTTCGACGCTGTTCTGGCGCAGCCAGGGCGGTGATGACAGCGGCGAGCGGCTGGCACGCCGCCAATGGGCGGGCGTCGGCCTGCTGCTGGCATTCTCGCCGCTGCTGGTGGCGCTGGCCGGCGCGGTCAGCGACTACACCCTGGCCACCGCCGAGCAGCTGGCCAACCCCGAGGCCTTTATCGATGCGCTGCTGATCGACGCTGGAGGTGCGCCATGACCCGGTTCTCACGCTGGTTTCCCACGCCGCGGCTCTCGCTGCTGCTGCTGGTGGTGTGGCTGCTGCTGACAAGCAGCCTGTCCCTTGGGCACCTGCTGCTGGGCTCCGTGCTGGCCGTCAGCATCCCGCTGTTTACCTATCGCTTCTGGGATATCCAGCCGGGCATTCGCCGCCCCGGGCTGCTGATACGCTTCATCCTGCGCGTGATGCTGGACATCGTGACGTCGAGCGTTCACGTGGCCTGGCTGATCATCAATCCGTGGCGGCGCATGCGACCGGTATTCGTCGAGTACCCGCTGACGCTCAAGGAGCCGTTCACCATTACGCTGCTGGCCAACACCATCAGCCTGACGCCCGGCACGGTGACGACCAACGTTCGCCTCGACAATACCAGCCTGCTGGTTCACGCCCTGGACGCGTCTGATCCCGACGAGGTGATCGAGCAGATTCGCGAGCGCTACGAGAAGCCGCTCAAGGAGATCTACGAATGCTAGATATCGCGCTGCGTGTCAGTCTTGCGCTGATTCTGATGGCCATCGTGTTCAATACCTACCGGCTGCTGCGCGGCCCGTCCATGCCGGACAGGATTCTGGCGCTGGACACCATGTATGTGAACAGCATTGCGCTGATCGTGCTGCTGGGCCTGTGGCTGAACACCAAGACCTATTTCGAGGCGGCGCTGCTGATCGCCATGCTGGGCTTCATCAGCACCGTCGCCATCTGCAAATACCTGCTGCGCGGCGATATCATCGAATAGCCCCGGAGACGCCATGAGCATCTATGTAATTCTCGAGGCCCTCATTTCACTGCTGCTGCTGGCCGGCGGTGCCTTTGCCTTCATTGGCTCGCTGGGCATGGCCTCGATGCGCGACTTTTTCATGCGCCTGCACGGTCCGACCAAGGCGACGACCACCGGTATCGGCTGCGTGCTGATTGCCTCGATGCTCTATTTCGGCGTGCTGGACCGAGAGCCGGTGGTGCAGGAAATGCTGATTACGCTGTTCCTGTTCATTTCCGCCCCGGTCAGCGCCCACCTGCTGGGCAAGGCGGCTTTGCACCTGAAGCTGCCGCGTACCGAGAAAACCCGGGGGGCGCCCGAAGAGCTGGACGACGTCGAGGTCAGCCACAAGCCAGTGCCGTATCCCGAGCCCGGCCGCACCCTGGTACTGACGCGCAAGGAGCTGGAGCAGAGGCAGCGCCGCCGATAGTCGCTGCCTGGCAGGCAGGCGCCGGGCTACACCCAGCCCGCCAGCTCGCGCCGCGCAATCCCGGCCAGGGCCTGAACGTGATCGTCACGCGCATTGAGGCATGGCACGTAGGTAAAGCGCTCTCCGCCCGCGGCGATGAAGGCGTCGCGAATCTCCTGCTGTATCTCTTCCAGCGTCTCTACGCAGTCCGCCGCAAAGGCCGGCGCGATCACGGCGATATGCTTCTTTCCCTGACGCGCGAGCTCGGCCACGGCATCGACCGTGGCCGGGCCGACCCAGGTCTCGGGGCCAAACTTGGACTGAAAGGTGGTGATGATTTCGTCTTCGCCGAAACCCAGCCTTTCCCTGAGCAGACGCGTGGTCTTGTGACACTGGCAGTAGTAGGGGTCGCCGCTTTCCAGAAAGCGCTGTGGCACCCCGTGGTAGGAGGCGACCAGCACTTCGGGGCGGCCATTTGCCGTCGCGTAGGCGTCGCTCACCGACGCCGCCAGGGCAGCCTGGTAGCCGGAATCGGCAAAGTACGCCGGCACCGTGCGAAACGCCGGCTGCCACTTCATCGTCATCAGGCTGCGAAACGCCTGGTCGTTGGCCGTGGCCGTGGTAGGCGACCCGTACTGCGGGTAGAGCGGAAAGAATAGAATGCGTTCGCAGCCTTTCTCGCTGAGGCGACGCAGCACGCTGTCGGTGGAAGGATTGCCGTAGCGCATGCAGAAGTCCACCTCGACCCGCTCGCCGAAGGACGCTTTGAGCAGCGCACTCAGCTTCTCGGCCTGGTCGCGAGTAACGGTCAACAGCGGGCTCTCATCGCGCTGCTCGTTCCAGATGCTTTGATAGGCCTTGCCGGTGGTGAACGGGCGACGGCTGAGAATCACCAGCTGCAGAAGCGGCTGCCACAGCCAGCGCGGATAGTCGATCACGCGCCTGTCGGAAAGAAACTCGCTGAGATAGCGGCGTATCGACCGATAGTCGGTGGCGTCGGGCGTCCCCAGGTTGGCAATGATCACGCCCACTTTACCCCGGGCAACCTCGGGATGCGTGTCGGGGGCGTTAGCCGGACGCTGTCTGCTTGGCGTCATGGGGTCGGCGACGACGGCTTCATCGAAAACGAGCATGCTGAGACTTCCTTATTCCAGACAGCGCTGGAGTGGGATCACCGGAGGCGACATTCTAGTCAAATAACGATGGAGGCCGATGGTAGCACAGGTTGCCGGCACGCTTGCGGGGCATGCGCCGGGAGCCAGCGATTGGGCTCGGCGCAGGGATAGATAGGGGGAACAGTGGCTACGTCAATTTGGCGGAGGCCGCTCGACTAGAATGCCAGCGGCATGCGTGAACTCGGCTGATTCTGGCGATGGGCAGCGCCGCCGCCGATTGTTTCATCCTGAAACCCGTGCTGCACCAGGTCAGCATGGCGAATGCCGGCATGCTTGAGCTCAGCGTAGGCCTCTTCCGGCGCCCGGAACAGCAGCGGCACAGCGTTGCGGGTCAGCGTATGGCGCTGACCTTCAGCGTCTTCCAGCTCAAGCTGATACAGACTGCCGCTGCCGTTGCTGATAACGCGAATCTCAAAGCCGTCATGCCGGGCCGCATAGGCCTTCAATTCTTTTAGTTCCATAGTGTTCTCCATCTTTCTCTTTGTTTTAACTTGTTGGCACGGTGCCATGAATACGAAGTCATGGCATTTCCCGTATGACACAAGCATATTAAAGATGAGACGGACCAGGAGCACAAAAGTTCCTTAGCTGTTTCAAAGCGTTACTGATACTCGGAGGGGTCGATCGCCTTGCCGAGGGAGTTTCTATCGACCCACTTGCCAAGCTTGGTTTCCCGGTAGCGAAAGACCACGCGATCGCCTATTTCCACGGGCAGCTCGGCCTCTTCGGTCTGGTAGCTGTACGTCTCGCCGTCCACCACCAGCTGATGCCGGTAGAGGTCGGGCATGCCGAGCCACTCCTTGAACGGCCCTTCCCGAGCGATGGATTCAAGCTGCCCCCGGACCTCCAGCCTGGGTGCTCGCTGCCGCCTGCCGCGTCGGAATCCGCCCGCCATGATGCTTCTCCAATGTCAGAAGTTGGGTAACAAGTTCAGGAGGGGAAGATGGTCGACGCCTCCCCTTCGTCGCACAGTGCAGCGGCGACTATCCGCCAAAGGTTTCATTATAGCTGTCTGCCGCCAGATCCTCGAAGCGCGTGTACTTGCCGATAAAGGCCATATGCACGGTGCCGATAGGCCCGTTACGCTGCTTGCCGATAATGACCTCGGCCAGCCCCCGGCTGTCGGGGTTGTCCGGATTATAGACCTCGTCACGATAGACGAAGGCGATGATGTCGGCATCCTGTTCGATAGCGCCCGACTCGCGCAGATCCGACATCACCGGACGCTTGTTGGGTCGCTGCTCCAGCGCGCGGTTGAGCTGGGAAAGCGCCATCACAGGGCAGCCGAACTCCTTGGCCAGCCCCTTCAGCGAGCGCGAGATTTCCGAGATTTCACCGGTGCGGTTCTCGGAGAAACCGGGAATCTGCATCAGCTGAAGATAGTCGATCATGATCAGCGACAGGTTGCCATGCTCGCGCACCACGCGCCTGATCCGCGAGCGCATCTCGTTGGGCGACAGCGCCGCGGTATCGTCGATAAACAGCTGCTTGTCCTTGAGCAGGTTCACCGCCGACGTCATGCGCGGCCAGTCTTCATCCTCGAGCTGGCCGGTGCGCACCCGGGTCTGATCGATACGCCCGAGCGACGACAGCATGCGCAGCATCAGCGACTCGGCGGGCATCTCCATGGAAAACACCATCACCGGCCTGTCGCTGGAAATCACCGCGTGCTCGACCACGTTCATGGCGAAGCTGGTCTTGCCCATTGAGGGCCTTCCGGCAATGATGACCAGGTCCGAGGGCTGCAGCCCCGAGGTCATGCCGTCGAGGTCGCGAAAGCCGGTGGACAGGCCGGTCATTTCGCCCTGCAGGTTGAACAGCTCATCGATGCGGTCGACCGCCCGGGTCAACAGCTCGCTCATGCCGATCGGGCCGCCGGACTTGGGCCGCTCCTCGCTGATCTGAAACACCAGCCGCTCGGCCTCGTTGACCAGCTCATCGGCATTGCGCCCCTGGGGCGCGAAGGCGCTCTCGGCCACCTGGCTGGCCGCGCGGATCAGCTTGCGCAGCGTGGCCCGCTCGCGAACGATATCGGCATAGGCGCGAATGTTGCTGGCCGAGGGCGTGCTGCGCGCCAGCTCCGCCAGATAGGCAAGCCCACCGACGCTGTCGAGCTGGTCTCTTCCCTCAAGCGCCTCCGAGAGCGTCACGACGTCCAGGGGGCTGCTCGACTCGGCGAGCTGGAGCATGGCGTTGAATATCAGGCGGTGTTCGTAGCGGTAGAAATCGTTCGCCACCAGCCGCTCGGAGACATCGTCCCAGGCCCGATTATCCAGCATCAGGCCGCCCAGCACCGACTGTTCGGCCTCGAGAGAGTGGGGCGGCACCTTCAGCGCAGCGGTTTCGCGATCCTGTTCGATCACTTCGTTCATTCAACTCCCCCTGTCCGTCCGTGCGGTAATACCGAGCGGTCTATTCTACCCGAACAGGCGGCCAAGCCTCGCCTGCTCTGGACGACTCGGCGCTCGACGAAACCGCTGCAGGCCAGAGCACCAGCAAAAAGGGCACGGGGAGCGTGCCCCGTGCCCTTTCGCAGCAGCAGTCTGCGCTGGATGGCTGCCCTTATTCGGACACCACAACAACGCGCACAACTGCATCAACCTCGGCGTGCAGACGCAGATCGATGTCGTATTCGCCGGTCTGGCGAATCGGACCCTCGGGCATACGCACTTCATGCCGGCCCACTTCGATGCCGGTGCTGGAGATCGCTTCGGCCAGGTCACGCGGACCGATCGAGCCGAACAGCTTGCCTTCTTCACCCGCCTTGGCGACCAGCGACAGCTCGATATCGTTAAGCTGTTCGGCGCGCGCCTCGGCCTCGGCCTTGCGCTCGGCGGCGCGCGCTTCGAGCTCAGCGCGCTGAGCTTCAAAGGCGGCGATATTTTCCTTGGTGGCCGGCACGGCAAAGCCGTAAGGCACCAGGTAGTTGCGGCCGTAGCCGGGCTTGACGGTGACCTGGTCACCCAGATTGCCCAGCTTGCCAATCGTGTCGAGCAGAATGACTTCCATCTCGTTAACCTCTTGTCAGTCGCTGCGGCCAAGCCGTCCGCGAAAATCCACGAACGTATCAGTCAGGGCCGCAAGCAGCACTATGAGAATCATGGGCCAGGTGGTGACCAGCAATAGGTAGAGTGCCGCCAGCCACAGCCCGTTTATTCCCTTCAGTCCGAAAATACCATGTATCAGCGCAATGCCTGCTACCAGCAGCGGTACCGTGACGAGCATCCCCAGCGCGGGAAATCCCAGCGCGCCGGCAGCGATGCCGATAATCACCAGGAGCAGCAGCTCGCGGGGCGTCAGCCGCAGAGCATGAAACTCTTCCCGAAACCCGCCGGGATTGTAGAGCCCCGCCTGCCAGCTGCGCGCCAGCGCCAGGCTCGCCACACCCACCATCACGACCATGAGCCCGGTCACGCCGCCGATCAGCAGAGCGGCAAAGGACTCGAGGTCGACGCCCTCGCCGCTCAGCTCGGCAAGCCGTGACGCCACTTCCGGCGAGCTCTGGCGCAGCAGCTCCAGGATCTGCGTCACGCCACCTGGCGGTATGAAAACGCCCAGCTGAATCAGCACCGACCCGGCAATGGCGCCGAATATCAGCGCCTCGCTCCAGCGCATCCTGGCTCGGAGCACCGCGGCCATCAGCAGCACCACCAGCAGCGAAGCCAGCGGAATCACATCGCCCTGCAGCCACCACCAGCCCGAGGGCACGGCGGCAGCGGTGATAACCGGCAGTGCCGGCGCCATGCCCCGGCGCAGCACCACCAGCCCGGCCAGCGCGCCTCCCAACCAGAACAGCAGCGGGATCGCCGAGGCGACGGCGGCGGCCAGGGCCGCCTGGGGCGTACCGCGCATGGCCCAGCGAGCTATGGCCAGCATCAGGCTCGACGCTTACTGGTGGCTATCGGTGTAGGGCAGCAGGGCCAGAAAGCGAGAGCGCTTGATAGCGGTCGCCAGCTGACGCTGATAGCGGGCCTTGGTCCCGGTGATACGGCTGGGAACGATCTTGCCGGTCTCGGTGACGTAGGCCTTGAGGGTGTCCAGATCCTTGTAGTCGATCTGCTTCACGCCTTCGGCGGTAAAACGGCAAAACTTGCGGCGACGGAAAAAGCGTGCCATGGAGTGACTCCTTTAAACGTGCGATGGTAAAACTCAGGCGGACTCGGCGCGACGCGGCCGGTCTTCACGACGCGGACGCCTCTCTTCGGCCGGCTTCATCATCGGCGAGGCCTCGGTCACGGCTTCCTTGCAGCGCACGACCAGGCTGCGAATGATGGCATCGTTGAAACGGAAGATGTTCTCGATTTCCTCGAGGGTCTCGCCGTTGCATTCGACGTTCATCAACACGTAGTGAGCCTTGTGAATCTTGTTGATCGGGTAGGCCAGGTGACGGCGGCCCCAATCTTCGAGACGATGCACGGTGCCGGCATTTTCAGTGACGAGGCTGGTGTAGCGCTCGACCATGGCAGGAACCTGCTCGCTCTGGTCCGGGTGGACCATGAAGACGATCTCATAATGACGCATGGATGCTCCTTGCGGTTTGGCAGCTTCCGATGGTGGCCACGCGGGCTTCACGGGAAGCAAGGAGTGATTGTCGAAAAGACAGAAATGCCCACTCGCGAGGCGAACGGGCGCAAGAATTTTATAGATCTCGGCACGCACTTGCAAGCCATGGCGTCGGCTCAGCAGGGCTATCGCAAGCCCGTCGATGGATCAGGTACTTCTTTGACGCACCGCTTCGAACAGGCAAATGCCGGTGGCTACCGACACGTTCAGGCTCGATACCTGACCCGCCATGGGCAGCTTGACCAGATGATCGCAGCTCTCCAGGGTCAGGCGGCGCATGCCCCTGCCTTCTGCCCCCATGACCAGCGCCGTGGGTCCGCTAAAGTCGGCCTGGTAAATCACCGCTTCGGCTTCGCCGGCGGTGCCGATAATCCACAGACCCAGCTCTTTCATGCGCGCCAGGGCTCTTGCCAGATTGGTCGCCTGATACACCGGCACGCTCTCGGCGGCACCGCAGGCCACCTTGCGCACGGCGGCGTTGAGCGGAGCCGCCCGGTCCTTGGGCACCACCACGCCGTGCGCACCGGCGGCATCCGCGCTGCGCAGACAGGCGCCGAAGTTATGCACGTCGGTCACGCCGTCCAGCACCAGCAATAGCGGCGCCTCTGTGCGCGACCAGCCCGACAGCCGGTGCCACAGCGTTGCCTCGGCTTCAAAGGCCAGTGGCACGCAGAAGGCCACAAGTCCCTGGTGGGAGGCGCCCTGAGAGAGAGTCTCCAGCGCCTCGCGGGGCCGGCGCCGGATTCGCGCCCCGCCGGCTTCGGCCTGCTCGACCAGCTCGGCCAGGCGCCTGTCGGCATCGCCTTCCTGCACCCATAGCTCGCGCGGGACTTCACCGCGGGCCAGCAGCGCGGCCACGGCGTGCACACCGTAGACGGCCTCAAGCCCTCCGGGCGCCGCCGCGGGCGCTGTGCCTGGCGATTGGCGCACCGGCTTCCCGGCCAGCCTGGCCGAGGCGCGACGACGCGGCGCCTGTTTCTTTTTGCTGTCCCTGTTCTTCACACGGCCTCCGGCTCAACGACGCCGCGGTCCGCGGCGACGTCCGGAACGCTTTTTGGCATCTGGCTTATCGTCGCGCTTTGCGTCGCTTTTGGCGGCGGCACTTTTGACCGGTTTTTTTGCTTCGCTCTTTTTTGCTTCGCTCTTTTTTGCTCCACCACGCGTCTTGCGCGGCGCGCGACGCGGCCTTGGCTTGTCGCCGACGAGCTCGAAGTCAATCTTACGTTCGTCCAGGTTGACCTGGGCGACCTGAACGGTCACGCCGTCGCCCAGTCGAAAGCTGATGCCGCTGCGCTCGCCTCTGAGACGGTGCTTTTCGGCCTCGTAGTGATAGTAGTCGGACGGCAGCGAGGTCACGTGCACCAGCCCCTCGACAAAGAACTTGTCCAGCCGCACGAAAATACCGAACTGCGTCACCGAGGCGACGGTGCCGTCGAACACTTCGCCCAGCTTGTCGGACATGAACTCGCACTTCAGCCAGCTCTCGACGTCGCGGGTGGCTTCTTCGGCGCGGCGCTCGGTCATCGAGCAGTGCTCGCCCATTTCCAGCATCTGCTCGAACGTGTAGGGGCACCAGCTGCTGGGCGGCTCAACCGGCGCGCCTTCTTGACGCAGCACCGTGTTGGTCTGGCGCGGCCCGCGAATCACCGAGCGAATGGCGCGGTGCACGACCAGGTCCGGGTAGCGGCGAATCGGCGAGGTAAAGTGGGCATAGGCGGGATAAGCCAGGCCGAAGTGCCCCTCGTTTTGCGGTGAGTACACCGCCTGGCTCATCGAGCGCAGCATCACCGTCTGGATGATATCGGCATCGTCCCGGCCGGCAATGGCCTCCGCCAGATCATGGAAGTCCTGCGGCGTGGGCTCATCGCCGCCGCCGACCGACAGCCCCAGCTCGTTGAGAAACAGCCGCAGCTTGTCCAGACGCTCGGGCGATGGCCGCTCGTGAATGCGGTACAGCGCGGGCAGATCGTGCTTGTCGAGGAAACGAGCAGTGGCCACGTTGGCCGCCAGCATGCACTCTTCGATGATCTTGTGGGCGTCGTTGCGCGTGCGCGGCACGATCTTGTCGATCTTGCGCTCGTCGTTGAAGATGATCGCCGTTTCAGTGGTTTCAAAGTCCAGCGCGCCGCGCTGGCCGCGGGCCTCGCGCAGCACCTTGTACAGCCCGTGCAGGTGCTTGAGCGTCGGCACCAGGGCGCGATACTCCTCGCGCAGGGCGTCGCCCTGCTCGCCCAGCTCTCCCTCGTCTTCGAGGATGGCGGCAACCTTGTTGTAGGTGAGCCGCGCGTGGGAGCGAAACACCGCCTCATAGAAACGGTAGCGGCTGATGGCGCCCGCCTGCGAGATATTCATCTCGCACACCAGCGCCAGGCGGTCCACGCCGGGGTTCAGCGAGCACAGGCCGTTGGAGAGCAGCTCCGGCAGCATCGGCACCACCTGCCCCGGGAAGTAGACCGAGTTGCCGCGAGCAATGGCCTCCTGGTCCAGCGGACTGCCGATGGGCACGTAGTGCGACACATCGGCAATCGCCACCACCAGCTTCCAGCCGCCGGATCTGGTCTTCCAGGCGCACACGGCGTCGTCGAAATCCTTGGCGGTCTCGTCGTCGATGGTGACCAGCGGCATGTCACGCAAATCAGCGCGATGCTGCTTGTCCTGCTCGGCGACCTCGGCCGACATGGAGGCGATCTGCTGCTGAACCTCGGGCGGGAACTCGCTGGGAATCTCGTAGCTGCGCAGCGCGATCTCGACTTCCATGCCCGGGTCCATGCGCTCGCCCAGAACCTCGGTCACTTCGCCGACCGGCTGCACCCGGGCCTCGGGCTGCTTGACGATCTTCGCCGAAACAACCTGGCCATCCTGTGCCCCGCCGGCGGCGCTGTGGGGAATGATGACTTCCTGGGTAATGCGCGAGTTCTCCGGAATCAGCACCCCGAACTCCGGCGTGTTGACACGGTAGACACCGACCAGGGTCTGGGTATTGCGCGCCAGCACCTCGACGATAGTGGCTTCATCCCGGCCGCGGCGGTCGCGCCCGCTGACCCGCACCAGCACATAGTCGTTATGGAAGACTCGACGCATCTGCCGCGGCGGCAGCACCAGATCGGGCTTGAGGCCGTCTTCACGCAGCAGGAACCCGAAGCCATCGCGGTGGCCGAGCACCTTGCCCTTGATCAGATCGAGCTTGTCGATTAGCGCGTAGGCCGCGCGCCGGTTACGCAGCACCTGGCCGTCGCGCTCCATGGCCGCCAGGCGGCGGCGCACCGCCTCCTGCAGGTCTTCATCCTTCAGCCCCAGCAGCTCGCTCATCTCCTTGTGAGTAATTGGCTTGCCAACCTGCTCCAGCCGCGCCATGAGATACTCGCGACTCGGTGCGGGCTTATCGTATTTATGGGCCTCACGGCTGGCGTACGCATCATCTTCGAGCGTCCAGTAGTTCATGCTTGTGGCATCCTTGGCAGGGTAGGAGACGCTAGGAGAAAGGTGGCGTCAGGGCGTTGCGGGCGCTGTTTTTGGGGAACTTGGTGTTTTAACATGGCGCCAGTATAGCGCTGCCAATGGCCGCACCCAACCATGGCGAGCCTGTGCGGGCGTGTTTTCCTGACTTTTTTTCACCTCGAACACCGCGCCAGGGCTTGCACGCATGGCGTTTTGCGGTATCATACGCGCCACTTGCCCAGATGGCGGAATTGGTAGACGCGCTAGCTTCAGGTGCTAGTGTCCTTACGGACGTGGAGGTTCAAGTCCTCTTCTGGGCACCATTGATCAGTACTTCAGACTTAGAGCAGCATCGCTCATCGGCATCACTGCTCTTTATCAGCTCGAATCGCTCGTGTTTCGCCCAGGTGGCGGAATTGGTAGACGCGCTAGCTTCAGGTGCTAGTATCCTTACGGATGTGGAGGTTCAAGTCCTCTCCTGGGCACCAATGGCGTCGCGCATGAACATACATGATTAGAGCCGAACCGCACCCGCTGCGGTTTTTTTGCGCCTGTAAAGCGCTCAAGCCGGACTCAGTCGAAGCGTCCCGGCAGCGTTGACACCTTTTCCAACGCCCAGCCGCCGGTATTCACACCGGCCTCCAGCGCCGCTTCCAGGGTCGGATCGAGCTGCGGCATGAAGTTCAGCCCGGTCAGCGCCTCCACTTCATCAATGCTTACCACGTAACGATCCAGCGGTTCGTGGCCGCGCACGTCCTGCGGCATCACGAACGCCAGCGCTCGGGGCGACTCGCCGGGCACCACCAGAATCTTGTAGAACGCCACCGGCACCTCGCTGAAGCCCACGCGATTCAGCGCGCCCGCAATGAAATCCTCCGCATAGACGGGGCCGGTAATCACCTGCAAGCGACCGAAACGGGGCACGAAGTGGTCCATCACCGCCTCCTCGAGGCGCTGCCACAGCCGGCGGTTCAGGTCGGGCTTCTGGGGCGTCATGTTGCTCATCAGAAAGGTTGCCCGCTGCGCGGACGGCCCATGCACCGCGGCAATGGCGTAGTTGGGCGCCAGGTGGCCGCGATCATAGCCGCTGTGGCGATAGCTCGTCGGCGTTACCGGCCACAGCGTGCGCCAGTCCTGCTTGAAATCAGGGCGCGGGGCAATATCCGGATAGCGGACCGGCGTCAGCTCATAGCTGACCCATAGCGGCGATACCCGCAGATCCGACCAGCCGACCAGATAGCCGTCGCTGCGCAGCACGCGATGCAGCGCCAGCCAGGAGTCGCCGCGCTCGGGCACGCCCATCCAGATCATGCGGTCGTAAATGCCGCGCTCGCCGTAGGTCCACAGGCCACCGCCGACCACAACAAACACCAGCGCAATTGCGCCGCGGCGACGCAGTTGCCTGCGCAAGCGGCCACCCGGCTTGCGACGCGACTTTCCGCGCCCCCACCACCAACTCATTCCATGATCTCCCTGTCACACCGGAACTCGACATCGGCCGATGTCCCTCAGGTGCCAACCAGGCGCTAACAGCACCTACCAGCCAAGTGAAAACATGGTTTCCAGGTCGTGACGCGAATGCACCTGCATGGCATTGAGCGTTTCAGTCTCGCGGATGCCTTCCACCTCGTTGAGGCGGCCCGTCACCAGCTCGGCGAGGCCTTCGAAATCTCGAGTGCGGGCAATGGCGACCAGGTCATAGCGGCCGCAAGTGGAAAACACCTCGGAGATGCCATCCACGTCGGCGAGGCGCTCGGCGACGGACTTGACCTGTCCTTTTTCCGCATTGATCAGAATCACGGCATTTTGCATGGGACTCCCCCTATTGAATCGATGGCCAGATCGCCTGTGCGGCCAGCCGGCAGAGCTGCCGGGAGTATACCAGCCCGCCGGGCCGCGGAGGATCTGCGAAGTGCGTGTGGCAAATTGTCGCACTGATTCTCATCAGCACTGGCCACGGCCGCGAAAGTCCAGCTACCATGGCCGTCAGGGCTACAGGGAACCCAAGATCGGCGACGAAGGTCCCAGGTTCGTGAAGGCGTGGTGAAACGCATCGCCAAAATCGCCAAAAAAGAAGAACCGGATCACCGGCCACTAGCTACATTCAAAGACTCGTGATGACGATAAGGAGACAACATGGCTAACAGCAGCCGTCGTAACTTCATGCGCAATAGCCTGCTGGGCATGGCTGCCCTGCCGCTGGGCGCAGGCGTTCTGTCACGCAACGCTTTTGCCCAGGAGCTGCCGCCGCTGGACCCCGAAGCCGATCAGGCAAAGGCCCTGAACTACGTCAAGGATGCCAGCGAAGCCGCTGACCATCCGGCCTATGAGGAAGGCGAGCAGTGCGACAACTGCATGTTCTTCACCGCCGATAACAGCGGCTGTCAGCTGTTCCCGCAAAACAGCGTGGAGCCGGCCGGCTGGTGCCAGTCCTGGACCGCCCAGGCGTAAAGCCTTACACCGCCCGCAACGAGACCCGCGCCCCTCCGGTCGCGGGTCTTTTTCTTTCTAGACGGAGCGCTTATCTTCGGGCAGCGGCCAGTGGTAGCTGCGCACCAGCTCGCCACCATCCATTGACTCCAGCCGTACCGGAAAGCCCCACAGCTGATATAGATGGCGCATCACCGGATAGACGCTGCGTCCCAGCGGACGGCGGTCATCCTGTATATGACGCAGCGTCAGCGAACGGTCGCCGCGCACATTGGCCTGATGCACCTGGATGTTGGGCTCGCGTATCGACAGGGCATACTGATCCGCCAGCGCTTCACGCACCTTCTGATAGCCTCTCTCATCGTGAATGGCGCTGACCTCGAGCATGTCATCACGATCATCGTCGAACACCACGAACAGCTTGAGGTCGCGGATGACCTGGGGCGACAGAAACTGCTGGATGAAGGACTCGTCCTTGAAGTTGCGCATCGCGAAATTGAGCGTTTCCCGCCAGTCGCTGCCGGCAATATCGGGAAACCAGCGCCGATCCTCGTCGGTAGGCCGCTCGCAGATACGGCGCAGGTCGGAGAACATGGCAAACCCCAGCGCATAGGGGTTGATGCCGCCATAGTGGGGGCTGTCGAACGCCTGCTGCTGAATGACCGCCGTATGCGACTGCAGGAACTCCAGAATCAGCCCCTCATCCACCAGCCCGTCGTCATAAAGCCGGTTCATCAGGGTATAGTGCCAGAACGTGGCCCACCCTTCGTTCATCACCTGCGTTTGACGCTGCGGATAGAAGTACTGGGCCAGCTTGCGCACAATACGCACCACTTCGCGCTGCCACGGCGCCAGCAGCGGAGCGTTCTTCTCGATGAAGTAGAGCAGGTTTTCCTGGGGCTCGGAGGGAAAGCGCTCCCCCGAACGCAGGTCCAGCGGGTCGTCCGGCCACGGCTCATCGAGCGGCTCGCTGGACGTCGGGACTCGTCCGGGAATGGTGCGCCACAGCGTATTCACCTGAGACTGGAGATAGGCCTCACGCTCCTGCTGCTGACGTATTTCCTCCTCGGCGGAGAGCGGCGACGGCCGCTTGTAGCGGTCCACCCCATAGTTTTGCAGGGCATGGCAGGCGTCCAGCAGCTGCTCCACGGCAGCGACTCCGTGGCGCTCCTCGCACTCAACGATGTATTTGCGCGCAAACAGCAGGTAGTCGACGATCGAAGCAGCATCGGTCCAGGTGCGGAACAGGTAGTTGCCCTTGAAGAAGGCGTTGTGGCCATAGCAGGCGTGCGCCATGACCAGCACCTGCATCATCAGGGTGTTTTCTTCCATCAGATAGGCGATGCAGGGGTTGGAGTTGATGACCAGCTCGTAGGCCAGCCCCATCTGGCCGCGCTGATAGGCCTGCTCCACGGCCAGAAACTGCTTGCCGAACGACCAGTGATGGTAGCCCACCGGCATGCCGACGCTGGCATAGGCATCCATCATCTGCTCGGAGGTAATGATCTCGATCTGATTGGGGTAGGTGTCCAGGTGATACTCATCGGCCAGACGCGCAATCTCGGA
>DATHXP010000053.1:0-4510 GCA_035459605.1 Halomonas sp.
ACGGGCTCGATGCTGATCAGAAACCATAGCAATAACGCACCCAGCGCGATTGCCAGCCAGCCTTGTCGCTGCATTGTCTCATTTCCTGTGTTGCCGTCGGCTCGGCAATGCGAGCCGCTGGCCGTGATGCTACAATTCTCGCCCGATCTTGCCCACCGTGGCGCACCGCGACCCGCGGAAACGTCACTCCGACTGCAACGTTCAGACAGGACAGGCCATGACCGACTCCCCCCATTCCTCGAGCGGCACTTCGCTCAGCTACAAGGACGCCGGCGTCGATATCGATGCCGGCAATGCGCTGGTCGAGCGCATCAAGGAGGTGGCCAAGCGCACCTCGCGCCCCGAGGTGCTCGGCGGCCTCGGCGGCTTCGGCGCGCTGTGCGAGCTGCCCAGCGGCTACCGCGAGCCGGTGCTGGTGACCGGCACCGATGGCGTCGGCACCAAGCTGCGCCTGGCCATGGATCTGGCCCGACACGACACCATCGGCATCGACCTGGTGGCCATGTGCGTCAACGATCTGGTGGTCGCCGGCGCCGAGCCGCTGCTGTTCCTCGACTACTATGCCACGGGCAAGCTGGATGTGGACATGGCCGCCGACGTCGTGACCGGCATCGGCCACGGCTGCCGGCTGGCCGGCTGCGCCCTGGTGGGCGGTGAAACCGCAGAGATGCCCGGCATGTACGCGGGCAGCGACTACGACCTTGCCGGTTTCTGCGTCGGCGTGGTCGAAAAAAGCGAGATTCTCGATGGCAGCAGCGTCGCCGCCGGCGATGTGCTGCTGGGCATGGCGTCTTCCGGCCCGCACTCCAACGGCTACTCGCTGATTCGCAAGATCCTGGAGGTCAGCGGTGCCTCGCTGGACATGGCCATCGACGCCGGCACGCTTGGCGACGCCCTGCTCGCGCCGACGCGCATCTACGTCAAACCGCTGCTGTCGCTGCTGCGCGAGAGCGACATCCCGGTGCATGCGCTGTCGCATATCACCGGCGGCGGCCTGCTCGAGAACCTGCCGCGCGTGCTGCCGGAAGACACGGTCGCGCGCATCGACGCCGCCAGCTGGCAGCGCCCGGCCGTCTTCGACTGGCTGCAGCAGCAGGGCAGCGTCGATGAGCGCGAAATGCATCGGGTGTTCAACTGCGGCATCGGCATGGTCATCGTGGTGCCGGCCGACAGGGCCGACGAGGCCCGGGCGCACCTGCAGGCGCTGGGCGAGAGCGTCTACCGCATCGGCGAGATCGTCGCCGCCGACGCCGAGCACAAAGATGATCAAGAGCGGGTTTTGCTGGAGAACCTGGCCTCATGAGCGATGATTATCACGGCACCACCACCCAGCAGGATTTCGAGGCGGCCCCCACCGAGCCGCGCCGCGTGGTGGTGCTAATCTCCGGCAGCGGTACCAACCTTCAGGCGCTGCTGGACGCCCAGCAGCATGACGAGCTTGGCGGCGAGATCGTCGCCGTCATCTCCAACCAGCCGAATGCCATGGGCCTGCAGCGCGCCCGCGACGCCGGCGTCGACGCCGTGGTGCTGCCGCACCGCGAGTACGAAAGCCGCGACGCCTTCGATGGCGCCCTGATCAAGGTGATCGAACGCCACGAGCCGGACCTTGTGGTGCTGGCCGGCTTCATGCGCATTCTGACGCCGCGTTTCGTGCGGCGCTTCCTGGGGCGCCTGATCAACATCCATCCGTCGCTGCTGCCGGCCTATCCGGGACTGCATACCCACGCACGGGCGCTTGCCGACGGGGTAAGGGAGCACGGCTGCAGCGTGCATTTCGTCACCGAAGAGCTCGACGGCGGCCCGACCATCATTCAGGCCGCGGTCAACGTCAGCGCCCAGGACAGCGAAGAGAGCCTCAAGGCGCGCGTGCTGGCCCGGGAACACCTGATCTTCCCCATCGCCGTGCGCTGGCTGCTTGAAGGCCGCGTGAAGCTCGCAGGCGACGCAGCCACCATCGACGGCGTCGCCCTGCCGGCTACCGGCATGCGGCTTTCGCATGAGGACGCCGCCGAAGAGCTGGATGAGGACGAGGAGCCGTAGCGAGTCAGGCGCCACGGATATCACGACACCCCGGGCGCCTGGCGGCGCCGTCGCGCAGCGCAGCTGCCCTCCTACAGAGCACGGTGGCGTCAAGGTGAAAGGTGGCACGGCTCAGGCTTTCGTAAGAGGCCAGCTTGCTGGGCGATGGAGGCCGCAGGCCTCCCGAAGATGGTTCCATACATCATGACCGACCCGAGACGCCGCGTGCTAGGTCTGCGGCAGGGTCACGCCGCGCTGGCCCATGTACTTGCCGTTGCGATCCTTGTAGGAAACGTCGCAGATCTCGTCGGATTCCAGAAACAGCATCTGGGCCACGCCCTCGTTGGCGTAGATCTTGGCCGGCAGGTTGGTGGTGTTGGAAAACTCCAGAGTCACATGCCCTTCCCACTCCGGCTCCAGCGGCGTGACGTTGACGATGATGCCGCAGCGCGCGTAGGTCGACTTGCCAAGGCAGATCGTCAAGACGCTGCGCGGGATGCGGAAATACTCCACGGTGCGGGCCAGCACAAAGGAGTTGGGGGGTATCACGCAGACGTCGCTTTCGATGTCGACAAAGCTCTTGTCGTCAAAGGCCTTGGGGTCCACCACCGCCGAATGGATATTGGTGAACACCTTGAACTCGTCGGCGCAGCGCACATCGTAGCCGTAGCTGGATGTTCCGTAGGAAATCACCCGCCGGCCGTCCCGGTAGCGAACCTGATCGCGCTCGAAGGGCTCGATCATGCCGTGCTGCTCGGCCATGCGACGGATCCAGTGGTCGGATTTAATGCTCATGAGTTGTCCTGGTAAGGCGCAAGAGGGAAAACGCTGGCGGCCTGGCGCCGAGATCCTGCGTCAAGGTCAGTCGCTGAACGAGATCGTCGGTCCATCGTCGCGGGCTTCGGATAGTCTGCCGGCAACCTTGCGGGCCATCTCGCGAAACACTGTCGCGACCTCACCGTCCGGCTCGGCAACGACGCTTGGCTTGCCGCCGTCGACCTGCTCACGCACCGACATCGCCAGGGGCAGACGGCCCAGCACCTCGGTATCATACTCACCGGCGATCAGCTCGCCGCCGCCCTCGCCGAAGATTGGTTCGCTGTGCCCGCAGTTGGAGCAAATATGCAGGCTCATGTTCTCGACGACGCCGAACACCGGCACGTTGACCTTGCGAAACATCTCGATGCCCTTGCGCGCGTCGAGCAAAGCAATGTCCTGGGGCGTGGTAACGATCACCGCCCCGCTGACCGGCACTTTCTGAGCCAGGGTCAGCTGAATATCGCCGGTACCCGGCGGCATGTCGATAAACAGCACGTCGAGATCCTGCCACTCGGTCTGCGCCAGCATCTGCTGGAAGGCGCCGGCAACCATCGGGCCGCGCCACACCATGGGCTCGCGCGTATCCACCATGAAGGCGATGGACATGGCCTGCAGACCATGGGCTTCCAGCGGCAGCATGCTGTTCTCGGCTTTTCCTGGCTTCGGGCGCGTGCCTTCTTTGACCCCCAGCATGCGCGCCTGGCTGGGCCCGTGAATGTCCGCGTCCAGAATGCCAACCCGGTAGCCTTCTGCCGCCATGGCCAGCGCCAGATTGACCGAGACGGTGGACTTGCCCACACCGCCCTTGCCGGACGCCACGGCAACGATATGCTTGACCCCTTCGACCACGTCAGACCCCTTATCTGTTGGAGATGATCACTCTGCGTGAAGTTTCAGCAAGACAGTATACCCGCCCCCAGCGGTACCGGGGCAAGAGCCGCGGTCATTCCACGCAGGATGCCCGGCAGGCGGCGAACAGATTTACGCCGGACGGCGGCTGATCATGCCGGAGGCGACCGCGCACAGAGGCTCTCCTCCCATGCGCGCTCGATACGCTCCGTGATGGCTCGGCGTTTCTTTTTGCAGCGAAACTCATGGCGAGGCAAGCAAGTGATCACTTGCTTTAACACATGGCTAATCGCTAGTATCACGCTAGGCAAGCCGTTTGATGCAGAAATTCTGTTCACCAGCGACGAGACGCCGCTAAATATGAAGATGCTGGTTATTCACCGCGTGCCGAAGCCCCGCGCGGGCTGCCGAGCGAAAGCAATCCTGGGCCTGTGCCTGGCGATCCTGCTTGCCGGCTGCGCGCACTACCCGGTCAATGCTCCTCTTGAGCACCACGACCCGGCCGGCGGCTATCGGCTGGAAACGCTTCCCAGCGGCGATAACTCCGGCAGCCTGCTGGTGGCACTGAGCTTCTCCGGCGGCGGCACGCGAGCCGCGGCGCTGGCCTACGGCACCCTCGAACGGCTCGCCCGCACCGACATCGTCTGGGAGGGCCAGCGCAAGCGCCTGCTCGACGAAGTGGACATCATCTCCTCCGTTTCCGGCGGCAGCTATACCGCCGCCTACTACGCGCTGTACCGCGAGCGCCTGTTCGAGGATTTCGAGGGCGACTTTCTCAAGCGCAACGTGCAGGGCGAGATCACCCGCAAGCTCTTGGCGCCTG
>DATHXP010000054.1:0-2614 GCA_035459605.1 Halomonas sp.
TGCTGCCCTTCATCGCGATCAAGGTCATCGATGTCTTGATTTCAACCTTGTTCTCTTTCTGAGGAGTTGATCATGTCGGCTGAACGTACAACCACCTTCATTCACTCGCCCGCCGATCAGGCGCTGACGGTCTCGGACAAGGGCCTGCTTCGCGGCTCCCTGGGCCTTGCGGCCTTCGCGCTGGTCGGCCTCGGCCTGCTTTATCCGCTGGCCGGAGTCGGGCTCGGCCAGGCGCTGTTCCCGAGCACGGCCAATGGCAGCCTGATCGAGCGCGATGGCAAGGTCCTCGGCTCCTCATTGGTGGCGCAGCCGTTCTCGGACGATCGCTACTTCCAGTCGCGCCCCTCCGCGGCCAACTACGATGTGATGGCGGTGGCTGGGAGCAACCAGGCCCGTACCAATCCAGACTTGCGCAAGCGTGTCGATGAGACGCGAGCTGCCCTGGCGCAAAGGTATGGTGTCGAACCTTCCGCCATACCCAGCGATCTGGTCACTCAATCCGGCGGCGGCATCGACCCGCACATCAGTTCGCAAGCCGCCGCCATCCAGATTGATCGCGTGGCACATGCGCGCGGTGTTTCACGCGATGTCATCGAAGGCTTGGTGTCCCAGCATACGGAGGGAAAGCAACTCGGTTTGCTGGGCCAGCCTCGCGTGAATGTGTTGGAGTTGAATCTGGCGCTGGATGCGGTCGCCAAGACGCCTGTGGCCAAGCAATGACTGCACTGAGTCGCTATGTTCAGACCGAAGACCTGCTGCTCGGCTTGGAGGTCGCTGACAAGCGGCAATTGTTCCAGACCATTGGCCTGCATACTGAACGCATCGGCAATTTGCCTGCGGATGCCGTCGCCTCCGCTCTGATGCGACGAGAAATGGCAGGATCGACGGCGTTGGGTCTAGGCGTTGCCATTCCCCATGCCAGGGTAAGCGGTCTGAATCATATTCGCGCTCTGTACGTGCGTCTCGTGCCAGGACTGGACTTCGATGCCCCGGACGCGGCGCTCGTATCCGACGCCCTGGTGCTGCTGGTGCCCAGTCCGGCAAATCAGGAGCATCTTGAGCTTTTGGCTCATGCGGCCTCGCTGTTCTCGGATCGAGCATTTCGAGGGGCCTTGCAAGCCTGCAAGAAACCTATTGAAATCAAAGCATTATTTGATGGATGGACGCCGGAGGCACTTGCGCGATGTGATCCATCACGGATCGGAAACGCAAGGTAAGACGATATGCAGGCAATGACAACACGTTGAGGATTGGGTCTGTCATGGGAACCGAACATGCGGGACAGGCCGACGCCCTATTGGGTGAACTCCGGCGCCAGACGGCGGGACGCCTGACGGTGTTCCTGGGCGCTGCCCCTGGCGTCGGCAAGACCTACGCCATGCTGGCACGCGCACGCGAACTCCACCGCCAGGGGGTGGATGTCGTCATTGGTATCGTCGAGACGCATGGTCGCAGCGAGACGCAGACGATGGTCGAGGGATTGCCGTTGCTGCCTCGCAAGAAGGTGGATTACCAAGGGCGGCAACTGGAGGAAATGGATCTGGATGGGCTGCTGGCACGCAAGCCGGCCATCGCCCTGGTCGATGAACTGGCCCATCGCAACGCCCCCGGAAGCCGCCATGAGCGACGCTGGCAGGACGTGGAGGAATTGCTCAACGCTGGTATCGACGTTTACACCACGGTCAATATCCAGCATCTGGAAAGCCTGAACGACGTGGTGCATCAGATCACCGGCGTTCGGGTGAGCGAGACCGTCCCAGACGCCGTCTTCGAGCGCCTGCGCGATATCCGCCTGGTCGATCTGCCCGCACGCGAACTGATCGAACGCCTGAACCAAGGCAAGGTGTACCTGCCCGAGCAGGCCGCCCAGGCGCTGCAAGCGTTCTTCTCTCCGTCGAATCTCACCGCGCTGCGCGAACTGGCGATGCAGACCGTGGCTGAGCACGTCGATGCTGACTTGCGCGAGACACGCGCTGCGCGCGGCCTGGAGGGCATTTCCATCCAGCGCCATGTGCTGATCGCCATTGACGGCCGGGGGCAGTCGGAATACCTCGTGAGAGCGGGCGCCCGAATTGCCGAGCGCCGGGGCGCTCCCTGGTCGGTGGTCACGGTGGAGACCGGGCGCTCGGCCGATGCCGCCTTGCACACTGACGACCTTGACCGGACGGCCCCCACGCTCAACATGGTTGCGCGTGCGGAGCAGCAACGCTTGACGGAGATCGACAAGGCATTCGCGCTGGCGCGCAACCTGGGTGGCGAGACGGAAGTGCTACACAACACCGACGTCACCCAAGCCTTGCTCGATGCCGCCGAGGCGCGCGGCGCACGATCCATCGTGATCGGCCGCACGCGCGAGCGTCCCATCGCCCGCATCTTCAATCGCACGCTGACGCAGCAACTGTTGCAGCGCGGCGCACGCTACGAGCTGACGATCGTCAGTACGCCGCAGGCCCGGCAGCGGGCGATGGAATTACACGGTCTTGCCAGCGGTCGCCTCACGGGACGGGAGGTCGGGCTGATCCTGCTCGCCAGCGTCGGCGCCGTAGGCGCGGCGGCCTTGGCCGAGCGCATGCTGGGCTTGCAGGACCTGTCCCTGATCTTCCTCGTGGCCGTC
>DATHXP010000055.1:0-9350 GCA_035459605.1 Halomonas sp.
TGCTGCTTCCGTCGCTAGGAGCCACCTGATAAAAAAACCGGATGATCCGATCGCCAGTAGGCTGCGGATCATCCGGCTTTCACTACTGCCTGCTGGACGTATGGCTTCTCAGCTCTGAGGGCAGCAGCCAGCAGCCGCTGCGCCCCTGCGACAGGCCGACCTATTCATCGCTGTCAGAACCGAACTGCTCCAGCAGGATTTCCAGCGCCTGACCGCCGCGCTCGCCAACGCCCTCGACAAAGGTTTCGCGCACCGGCTCGACCATCTCGCGGAACTTGTCGCGCTGCTCATCGGTCAGCTCGATGATCTTGATGTCGCTCTTTTCCTTGATGGTATCCAGACGCGTGGAGTTGAACTCCGTCTGAATATCGTGGCCAACCTTGACAAGCTCGTCGGTGACCTCGTCGAGCATGTCACGCTGCTCATCGCTCAGGCCTTCATACCAGTCCAGGTTGGCCATGAGGGTCGCCACAAACTGCGACTGCTTGGCAAAGATCATGTAGTCCTGAACTTCGTAGAAGCCCATTTCCTCATGCGCGAACACGGGCTGGATATTGCCTTCCGCCTGACCCTGCTGCAGGGCGCTGTAGAGCTCGCCATAGGCGATTGAAATAGGCGAGGCCCCGTAGGCCCGATAGGTCTCGCGCAGCAGGCTGTTGTCCATCACGCGGATCTGCAGATTCTTGATATCCTCGGGGGTTTCGATGGCCTTGTTGGTGGTCCACACCTGGTAGCCTTCGGCGAGCTCGGCCAGCGGCACCAGGCCGCGCTGACGGAAGGATTCCTGCCAGGCGTCGCTTTCCAGGAACTCCGGCGAGTTGAGCACCTCAACCGTTTCCCATTCGTCCGCCGGCATGACGAAGTTCAGGCTCAGCAGCTGACTTTCCGGCACGGTGCCGCCCAGCGCGCCGGAGCCAAAGCCCAGCGGGATCGACCCGTTTTGAATCGCATCGTAGAGCGCCGAGTAAGTTGATCCCCACTTACCATAGGGCAGCAATTCAACGGTAATCTCGCCGTCGGTCTTTTCCTCGACCAGCTTCTTGAACTCTTCAGCGTAACCATGCTGTACGCTACCCTCGATTTCCTCGAGTCCAAAGCGCCATGTTTCTGCGCTGGCCGACGCGGCCGCGCCCATCAGGCCAGCCAGCGTGACACCAATCGCTATCTTTTTTAATTTCATTACGCTCTCCTTTTTTAATTGGCATCTCTAGGGAAGAGTAAAGCTTTCATCGTGTCAATAAACGCAGCCGCTGTCTTTCACTATAGACTTTACATTAATTCACTGGCGAGCTGCGGAACCGGTCCACTACTTTAGTGTCCCATCCATGTCACACACTCTAGGTGCCGGCGGCACCGCTCGACAAGGTTGATTCATGAAAACACTGCTGACCTCCGCGTCACTGATTGCGCTGTTAGGCGCCTCATCCCTTAGCCTGGCGGCGCTGGAGACCGACGAGCAGAAGCTCGGCTACAGCCTCGGCGCCACCCTCGGCCAGTCTATCCAGCAGGACGTCGAGGATCTCGACATCGACAGCTTCACCCAGGCGATTCGTGACGTCTTCGCCGGCGAGGAGCTGGCCCTCAGCGATGAAGAAATGGCCCGGACCCTGAGCGAGTTCCAGCAGGAGTCCATGCGCAATCGCGCCGCCGAAGCCGAGGCCCAGGCCGAAGCCAACGCGGCCGAAAGCGAGGCTTACCTGGCCGAGAATGCCGACAAGGACGGCGTGACCGTCACCGAGTCGGGCCTGCAGTATCGCGAGCTGGAATCTGGCGATGGCGCAAACCCCGAGGCCAGCGACAGCGTCAAGGTACATTACGAAGGCGCGCTGATCGACGGCACCGTTTTCGACAGCTCCTTTGATCGTGGCGAGCCGGTCACCTTCAAGGTGGGTCAGGTCATCGAGGGCTGGCAGGAGGCCCTGCAGCTAATGCGCGTGGGCGACACCTGGGAAATCGTGATTCCCTCCGACCTGGCCTACGGCGACTATGGTCAGGGCCCCATCGGACCCAACCAGGCGCTGGTGTTCAAGGTCGAACTGCTCGACATCATGGCCGACGACGACAGCTGAACCATGACCGCTAAAGCAAGGCGACTCGCTGCCAGCCTGCTCGTCGGGGGGCTGGCGGTCGGGCTGTTCGGCGGGCCGGTCACGCCGCTCTACGCCGATGAAGGCGCCAAGAACGACGCCACCAGCAGCGCTGCCATTGAGCTCCCCGCGCTTGGCGCTCGCCGTGACGATGCCAGCGTCCTCGGCGTGTCTTCCGGCGGCTATATGGCCAGCCAGATGGCCGTCGCCTGGCCCGCGCGCTTCGCTGGCCTGGGCGTGATCGCGGCGGGTCCCTGGGCCTGCGCGCGGGGATCGCTTGGCCGGGCGCTGGGCCAGTGCATGTTCACCACCAAGGGCCCGGTGGACCTTGGCGCCATCGATGCGCGCTACCAGCGCTATCTGGAGCGCGAGCTGGTCGGCACGCCCGAGCAGCTCGCCACCCTGCGCGCCTATACGTGGCACGGCGGCGCCGACAAGGTGGTGGCCCCGTCGATTGGCGAGTCGCTGGCACAGCAGCTAAGCGCCTGGCTGGCGGATCCTGAGCAGCAGCTGCGCGTCGTCGTCGACGCCGAGGCGGCGCACGGCTGGCCGGTGGGCAGCGACACGCCAAATGACGATCACGGCATCGCCATCGCCGACTGCGCCGAAGGCGGCGGCACTCACCTGCTCGACTGCGAGCGCCAGGTGGCACAGGAAGCGCTCGACTGGATACACGGCCCGGCGCCAGACGGCAATAGCGAGCAGGCAGGGCGACTGGTGCGCTTCGACCAGGGCGATTTCGACGCCCGCGGGCTCGCCGACGCTGGCTATGTGTTCATTCCCGACGCCTGCGAGTCCGGCGGCTGCCCGGTAAGCGTGGCCCTGCACGGCTGCGACATGAGCGCGGAGGAAGGCGACGAGAGCTTTGTGCGCCGCAGCGGGCTCAACCCGCGCGCCGCCGCCGAGGGCCGTCTGGTGCTCTATCCTCAGGCCGAGGCCAGCATGGCCAATCCGCAGGGCTGCTGGGACTGGTGGGGCTTCACCGAAAGCAGCTGGCAGCTCGATCCGCTCCACGACTCGCGCCAGGGCCGCCAGCTCAGTGCCCTGATGCAGATGTTGGATCGGCTGCAGTCCGCCAAGGACAGCTGAAGTCTTATATCGGGCGACATTCAGCGCTCGGCAAACGCCTCCATCACCGCGGCCCGCAGGGGGCCGGGGGTGGGCGAGTGCAGCACCCGGCGCACAATCTTGCCGTCGCGATTGACCAGATACAGCGAGACGCTGTGGTCGATGGTGTAGTCCGCTGACGAATCGGGCGTGTCGACCTTGCGCCAGATCACGCCATAGCGGCTGGCAATGTCCTCGAGCTCGGCGGTGCTGCCGGTGGCGCCAATGAAGTCTTCACCAAAAAAGCCCAGGTATTCCTCGAGGCGCTCCAGGGTGTCGCGCTCGGGGTCGACCGAGACCATCAGCGGCACCAGCCGCCGGCGCTGCGCTTCACTCAGCTGCTGGCGCACCTGGCGCACCACGCCCAGACTCATCGGACAGGCGTCCGGGCACCAGGTATAGCCGAAGAACACCACCGCCAGCTGGTCCGCTTCCAGCTGGCCGAGCGAGAAGGTACCAGCGGTGGAATCAAGCGCAATATCGCCGCCCTCGGGCAGGCCATCGTCGCTGGCCTCCTGCCGATCCAGCCACCCGCTGGCCACCACCGCGAGGCCCACCGCCACCACGGCTACTATGCCGAGCCACCATGTTCGTCTCATCGTCGACACCTCATTGCAGGCGCTTCCTGCTATCTCTTCACTACCCGCTCTTTACTATCCGCTCTTTACCACCTGAAAGTCGAACCAGCTGCCGACTCGCCCCTGGGGCGTGTCCACCACCACTCGCGCGCGCCACTCCATGACGTCTTCGGTACACAGCGCCACCTGCCCCTCGCCGCGAAACACCTCGCCGTCGGCGGCTAAAGGAAAACGGTGCAGGCCCATGTCCATATCCAGGCCCTCAAAACGTACCATGGCAGCAGTAGCCGCGCCTCCGTCGAGGTGCACCACCAGCGGCAGCAGCTCCAGCGCCCGGACCGGCCCCTCCGACCGCATGCCAAACGTCAGCTGCCGGCCGTCGCCAAGCGGCGCGCTGCACGGCCCCTGAGCAAGATCGCACGCCCCGGCCGGCGGCACCCAGTGCACGTCGCTGTCGCCATCGAGGGCGTAGCGCAGCAGATACCACAGCGCAAGACCCAGCGTGACGAGGGTAGCGATAATCAGCAAGCGCAGCTGCGGCGAGCGCAACCAGGAGGATTCCTGTGCGGATGATGGCGTCGTGTTCATTAGAGCCCTGGCAACATCGATGGCTGGATGCAGGTAAGCTTAACAGTATTTTTCGGTGGTACCCTGCGAGCGGTTGTCGCAGGGGGAATGATGGAGACGTCCTGTCATGGAAGGTATCTCGAATGCGCTCGGGCCGCTGTTTCTGCTGATTCTTCTCGGCCATGTGCTGCAGCGTTTCAACATGCCCGGCGGCGACTTCTGGCCGCGCCTCGAGCGGCTGGTGTATACCCTGCTGTTTCCGGCCATGCTGGTTTCCACCCTGGCGCAGGCCGACATGCACAGCGTGCCGGCGGCGCGTCTCGGCCTGGTGCTGCTGGGCGCCATGCTGGCGTTCGGCGGCCTGCTGTGGGTGCTGCGCGGACGATTGGCGCTGCCGGCTGCTCCCTTTACCTCGGTCTTTCAGGGCTCGCTGCGCTTCAACACCTATGTCGGCGTGGCCGGCGCCGCGGCGCTGCACGGCAGCCCCGGCACCACGGTGGCGGCGGTCGCCCTGGCGCTGATGGTGCCGGTGGTCAACGTGATGTGCGTGGCCGGCTTCGTCGCCGCCGGCACCCTGGGCAGCGCCGGGCTGCGCGCCAGCGTGGTCGCCCTGAGTCGCAATCCGCTGATTCTGGCCTGCCTGCTGGGCATTGCCCTGAACCTCTCGGGCATCGGCCTGCCCGGCTGGAGCGAGCCGGCCATCACCCTGCTGGGGCGCGCCGCCCTGCCGCTGGGGCTGGTTGCCGTGGGCGTTGCCCTGCGCCCTGCGGCGCTGCTGCGCCGCGATATCGGCGTGTGGGCCGCCAACGGCATCAAGCTGGTGGCCATGCCGGCGCTGGTGCTGGCGTTTGCCGGCCTGGCTGGCCTCGACCCGGTCAGCCGCGATGTGGCCTTGCTGTTTGCCGCCCTGCCCACTGCCACCTCGGCCTATATCCTGGCGCGCCAGCTGGGCGGCGATGCCGAGCTGATGGCGGCGCTGATTACCAGCCAGACGCTGCTGGCCATGCTCAGCCTGCCGCTGTGGCTGCGGCTGGCCAGCGGGTAAATCAGCGGGCGGAAGGCATGGATAAAAAAACTTCTCGTTTGTGTTGACATGACAAATGAGAATGATTTACTCTTTATGCATGGTGTTGATGAGACGCCATGGCCCGACAGGGTTCTTGCCAGTCTCCTGTCAGGTTTCTCCTCCTCATTATTGCTAGTCACGGTCTTCGGCCGCTCCTCCCCGGAGCGGCTTTTTTTAGTTTCCAATCAGCGCCTTCATTCCAGCCAATTCAGCCGCGATCACTGCGCGTAGGGATCGGCACGCGCTCGGGCCCGCGTGCCGGGCCACGGGCCGACTCTGGCCAGTCGCTCGCGCAGCATGTCGGCCAGCGCCTGTATCGCCGGCCACGAAGCGGCGCCGATACGCCGACTGAAATAGAGGCACGCCTGACTCTCGCTCAGCTCTGGCAGGCCGTCGCTCTCATCCAGCACGCGCATCGAAAGCAGCAGCCGCTGCCGGTCGAGAATGCTGACGGCAAGCCCCACCGCCACCGCCTGCTCCAGGGCATGAATGCTGGTACTGGTGAAGACCGCATTCCAGGCTCGCCCCCGCGCTTCCAGCGCCTCGACGCCCAGCGAGCGAAACGGGCAGTCCAGCGGATGCAGGGCCAGCGGCAGCGGCGCGTCGGGATCAACAGTGAAATCGCGCGCCGCGGCCCATACCGGCGAGGCTTTCCACAGCGGCTCGCCTCCGGCCAGCCGGTGAGGCCTGTCCAGCGCCACCGCCAGTGACAGCTCGCCGCGTTCGAGCCGCCGGGCCAGCTCGCCGCTGGGCGCGGTCACCGCCTCCAGTAGCACATTGGGATGGCTGGCCAGGAAATCCGGCAGCACCTGCTCCACCAGCTGCGGGGCGTAGCCTTCCGGCATGCCGAAGCGCACTCGTCCCGACAGGCCCTGGCCGGTCAGCCGGGCGATCAGGCCGTCGTGCTGACGCAGCAGCTCGCGGGCTTCGCGCAGCAGCATCTCGCCCGCCGGAGAAGGCGCCACGCCGCGCGGACCGCGAATCAGCAGGCGCGAGTCCAGCCGCTCCTCGAGCCGCTTGATCTGCATGCTCAGGGCGCTGACGGTGCGATGCCGCTGCTCCGCCGCCGCCGCGAGGCTGCCCTGCTGCACAATGATCACGAAGCTGCGCAGCGCCTCGAGATCCAGCGCCGCTCCTGCGGTATCTGCCATGCTTTGCCTTCAATTTTATTGAAGCCTAAGTCCAATAAGTTTCGCTACTCTAAATCCTAGCAGGGCCCCACAATGAATGCACCTCATCGCTCTCGACGCCTGTCGACGGTGCCATTCACTCTCTTCCAGCAGACCGGGAGGACACCATGCTCAGCCAGCCACGCCTGTCTTTGCCGCGTATCCAACGCCTGCCGCGCGCTCAGCTCGCGTCCCTGGCGGTGGCGATCGGCTTTGTGCTGTGCTGGAGCAGCGGTTTCGTGGGCAGCCGCATGGCCGTCGACGTTGCCGGCCCCGTGGTCGGCTTCTATGCGTGGCGCTTCGTCATGGCGGCGCTGCTGGCGTGGGGGGTGGTGGCATGGCGCAGGTCGCAGCCCGGCCACCGGCCGACTCGCCGCCAGGCGGCCCATGAGATGCTCACCGGCAGCCTGACCGTCGGCATCTACCTGCTGACCATGCTGCTGGCGGTGGCCGAAGGGGTCAGCGCCTCGGTGGCCGCGCTGATCGGCGCGCTGCAGCCGCTGGCGGCCGCGCTGCTGGCCAGCCGATTGCTGCGCGAGCGCAGCTGCATGGCGCAGTGGTGGGGGATGGGCCTTGCCACGCTGGGCGCGGCGGCGATGGTGGTCGGCGACATGCAGGGCGTGGACGGCGCGCCCGCCTGGGCCTATGCGCTGCCGCTGGTGGCGGTGATGGCAGTATCGCTGGGCAGCGTGCTGACCCCGTCTGGCTCTGGTGCCAGGCGCGCCCGGGCACCGGGCAGCAAGGTGCCCGAGCCGCTGGCCCTGGTCACCCGCCTGGCGCTGCAGCTCAGCGCGGCGGCAGTTCTGTTCGTGATCGCCGCGCTGATTCTGGAACCCGGCCTGCCCGCGCCGCCGCCGGCAAGCGCCAGCGCCTGGCTGGCGCTGGGCTGGCTGATCGCGCTGTCGACCTTTGGCGGCTACGGCTTCTTTGTCGCCAGCCTGGGCCGCTTCGGGGTCACCTGGACTTCCGGCCTGATCGCGCTGACGCCGGCGATGACGCTTATCATGGGCATCGTGCTGTTCGGCGAACGCCCCGATGCGCTGGGCCTTGCCGGCCTGGCGCTGTCGCTGTGCGGCGCGCTGTGGGCGCTGGCCGCGGGCAGCCGGCGTCGCCGGCGCGCCGCCGTCTCGGGCATCAGTCAGCGCGGCGGTAGATCAGGTCCCAGACCCCGTGGCCAAGTCTCTCGCCGCGGGTCTCAAACTTGGTCAGGGGGCGAAATTCGGGGCGTGGCACATAAGGCGCCGTGTCGCGCGCCGCGGTGTTGATATAGCCGGGGGCGGCCTCCAGCACGTCAACCATCCACTCGGCATAGGCCTGCCAGTCGGTGGCCATGTGCAGGGTGCCGCCCGGCTTGAGGCGGGTGCGAATCAGCGCCACAAACGCCGGCTGAACGATGCGCCGCTTGTGATGCTTCTTTTTCGTCCAGGGATCGGGAAAAAACAGCTGCAGCGTATCGATGCTGGCTTCGGGCAGGCACTGCTCCAGCACCGCCAGCGCATCCTCGCGGTAAACGCGCAGGTTGGTCAGGCCGCGCTTGTCGGCCGCATCAAGCAGCTTGCCCACGCCCGCCGCGTGGACTTCGATGCCGATGAAGTCGGTGTCGGGGTGGCGCTCGGCCTGCTCGACCAGCGAACCGCCCATGCCAAAACCCACCTCGACCACCAGCGGCGCGCGGCGGCCAAACAGCGCGGCAGGATCCTGCCGTCCGTCGGCAAGCGTCAGCCCCAGCCGCGGCCAGACCTCTTCCAGGCCGCGCCGCTGGGCAACGGTCATGCGTCCGGCGCGTATCACATAGCTCTTGATGCCGCGCCGGTGCAGGGGCGCATCGGGGCTTGCCGGGCCCGTATCAGCGCCGGCGCTTGAAGCGCTACCGATATCGCTGGGGTTCTGCTCGGTCATGCCTGGATTATCTACCATGGGGGATCGTTCAGCTATTGATGCGTCCGGCCAGCGGCGACGAAGGATCGGCGCCGGCACGGCGCGGCATGCGCCCGGCCAGAAAGGCCTCGCGGCCGGCGATTACCGCCTGCTTCATGGCGCTGGCCATCAGCACCGGATGGCGCGCATGGGCGATGGCCGAGTTCATCAGCACCGCATCGCAGCCCAGCTCCATGGCCTGCGCGGCCTCGGAAGCGGTGCCGATGCCGGCATCCACCAGCACCGGGACGCCGGCGCGCTCGATGATCAGCTGCAGATTGAAGGGGTTCTGGATGCCGTGGCCGGAGCCGATCAGCGAGCCCAACGGCATGATCGCGCAGCAGCCCAGCCGCTCCAGCTCCAGCGCCACGATGGGGTCGTCGCTGGTGTAGACCATCACGTCGAAGCCGTCCTTGACCAGCGTCTCAGCGGCCTTGAGGCTCTCCACCACGTTGGGGTAGAGGGTGCTGTCGTCGGCCAGCACCTCGAGCTTGACCAGGCGATGGCCGTCCAGCAGCTCACGCGCCAGCCGACAGGTGCGCACGGCCTCTTCGGCGGTGTGACAGCCGGCCGTGTTGGGCAGCAGTGTGTAGCGGTCCGGCGAGATCACATCCAGCAGGTTGGGCTCCGCTGCGTCCTGGCCCAGGTTGGTACGACGCACGGCAAAGGTCACCACCTCGGCGCCGCTGGCGGCGATGGCCTCGCCCGTCTCGTCAAAATCACGATACTTGCCGGTACCCACCAGCAGGCGTGACGAAAACTCGTACCCGGCGATGCGCAGGGGGCCGTCCTGATAGTAGTCGGTCATGGGGTCTCCCTTGACTAGGGTGGCGCTAGCCGCCGCCGATGGCATGAACGA
>DATHXP010000056.1:0-2945 GCA_035459605.1 Halomonas sp.
CGGATCCAGGCATGAAGAAGCGACATGGACTGTCTCCCATTCAATCGAGACGTCCATGGTCGTGGGCCATGTCTCGAATCATTTCGATGGCTTCGGCGGCCACCGGCGACTTCTCTGCCTCGGCGTCCCACACCTCCTGCGCTGCCTCGGTCATCGCCAGCACGTCGCTCTCGGGCAAGGAAGTGATCTCGAAGAGATGCGCCGCTTCCTCATTCCACTCGACGAACTTCTGATGGCGATAGTCGGCCCACTCGGCGGTGACCTCCATGAAGGTGTCCTGAAGCTCTTCCGACATGCGGTTCCAGGTATTCCGGTTGACCAGGATGTTGTCGACGAAGCCGGGATAGAGCATGTTCAGATCGGTATAGTGGGTCGCCACCTCATCGAGCTTGAGCACCGAGTAGTCATAGGGGCCACCGTAGATCAGGCCATCGATGGCGTTGGTGCTCAGAGCGATATAGAACTCCTGGGGCGGAATATAGACGGTGGGGATATCGAAGTGCTCAAGCACTGCTGACACGGAAGGTGTCGCCCGAATCTTGAGTTCGCTCATGTCGTCGAGCGAGGTCACCTTCTCCTTGGACAGCAGGTCGAACCGGCCGCCGAAGATCGGCACCGTGTACTGCACGCCCTGCCGCGCGTAGTTCTCGGTGAGCAGATCGCCCAGGCCACGCTCGTTCCACAGCTCCTTGGCCTCGTCGAGGCTGGTCCACGCCATGGGAATCCCCGATTCCAGCACGGCCGTGTCCATCTGTCCGCCCCAATAGCCGCCGTAACCGTAGATGGCCTGCAGGGTGCCGCTGCGCAGCGTGGTAAACATCTGGTCGTTGGGCACCAGCTCGCCGCCGCGGAAGATGTTGAGCTTGATGCGGCCATCGCTGGCCTCGGCCAGCATCTCCTGGTAGCGCTCGAAGATCGCGTCTTCCTCGGTGCCGGTGTAGCGCTGCATGCGGATCTCGATGACCTCGTCATCCTGGGCCAGGGCAGCCTGCGATACGACGAGCACCCCGCCAGCCAGAACCAGGCCGGCCAGAGCAATCTTGGCGGAAGCGGCAAAGCCGCCCATGACAAACTTGTTATTGTGCATTTCAAAGTTCTCCTGCTGTAGGGTAAGGATCATACGTTCTTGGGTGGGCGGGCATCCGCATCGGAGGCGGGTATTACCCAATCATGCTCACCGCGCGGTGTGGTGACATACTCAGGCCAGCGGAACTGCAGCGGTGGCTCATAGTCGCATAGCGGCGCCATCCAGCGCTCGCCGCCGATCCCCCCGCCGGTGCGCTCGACGAATTCGGCGCGCGCCTTTTCCAGCGCCGCCGGCTCCTGGAAAAGATCAAGCAGCGTCAGGCCCACCGTCTTGGCGGCGGTCGCAATCATCGGATCGATACAGGGAGCCAGGCCGCCCAGGGCGTTCATCACCCAGGCCGGGTACGCCTTGCCATCCTCGCGCGGTGCCAGGGCCGGGCGTCCGATGTAAAGACGTACCGTGGGCGCGTGCCAGGAATACTCGGTGTAGTCGTCGGAAGTGAAGTGGGTCTGGCTGGGCGCCAGGATCTGGCGCAGCTCGTGCTCTGCTTCTTGGGGAGAGCGCAGCTGCTCGACGTCGGCCAGGAAGGGGCGCTCCATCGGCGTCATGCCCAGGTTTTCCTGGATCTGGCGAGCCAGCGCCACAGCCTCGTCGCCTAGCCGGGGCGCACCGACCCGCTCCAGGTTGCGATAGGTCAGCTCGGCCAGTGCATGGTTGGCCAGCCCGGGACGCGATTTGGCCACCCAGTGCCGCTCAACCCGGCAGTGGGTCAGCTGGGCAACATTCTCGGCGATATGATCGAGCCCTTGAACCACATGCTCAGCCTGCTCCACCGAGGAGACGCGGATAAAATACTGGATCTCCGCCATTTGCGCCGGCAGGTTGTCGGCGGTGGCCTGGCCGGCATTGAGGATTGCTTCGTTCATCGACCAGTTCAGGCCGCTGGCCAGCACGTGCTCGCGCAGCGCCTTGGCGTTGAGATACATCTGGGTGACCGCGTCGTTGGCCCCCGGCGCGCGAGCGCTGGCGTGCGACGCCGCAATGGGCGACTGCACTGCGCTGGTCAGCCAAGTCTCGGGGCTGTCGCACACGAAGCGATAGATGACGCCGTAGGCGGCGCCGCAGTGGGTGTCCCAGCGGGTAGTGTTGCACAGCGGCAGCATATAGAAGGGATGAAAGCTGATCGCTGCGTCCAGGTCATCGTAGTAGCCCTGGGCGGCGTGAATCGGCTTGGAACCGCGCACCTTCTCGGCCGGCTCGCCGAAGAACTTCAACGTGCCGCCGATGCCCTGCGCCTTCATCAGCGCCTGCGTGGCCAGAAAACCGCCCAGGGAGCCGATGCCCAGCGCCGAGTGTGGGTCGGTGTGCCCACCTGCCCAAGGACTCAGCCCGTCGCGAGGGCGCTGCACCACGTCGGCCGCCTGGCAGTTGCCGGGCACGGCATCATACTCGGCGTAGCCGCCAAGCGTGGGGCCTTCGCCGTTGCTCCAGGTCGCGCAGAAGGCGGTAGGCATGCCGCCCGAGCCCTCTTCCACCGTGAAGCCATGTTCGCGCAGCAGATCCACATAGAAACGTGCCGAGCGGTATTCTCGCCAGGCAGTTTCGGCATAGTGCCAGATTGTTTGATTCCATTCGGATAGATGGGGCATCAGCTCCTCGACGCCCTGAATGAGCGCTTCGCGCTGATTGGATGTGGTCATATCGGCTCCCCTAAGGGTTGTTATTGATTTACCGATCACTATAGATCAAACTCAGCTCATCAAAAGTTAGAAATAATCATCCTATTAGTCAAAAAAATTCAACAAAGAATGCGACACTTACCCTCACTACAGGCCCTGCGCGCCTTCGAGGCGCTGGCCCGCCTGGGCAGCCTGACCGAAGCCGCCGACTACCTCAGCCTCACCCGCAGCGCCATCAG
>DATHXP010000057.1:0-2569 GCA_035459605.1 Halomonas sp.
ATCGTGCCCTATCTGGGCGTCATCGTCGGCATTTCGGTGGCGGGACTGGTGGCGTTCTTCCAGTTCGACAGCTGGCTGATACTGCTGGCGGTGGCGGGCGTGTTCAGTATTGGTCAAGTGGCGGAGAGCGTTGTGCTCCAGCCCAAGCTGCTGGGAGACAAGATTGGCCTGCATCCGGTGGCGGTCATCTTTGCCGTGCTGGCCGGCGGCCAGCTGTTTGGCTTTACCGGCGTCCTGCTGGCGCTGCCGGTGGCCGCCATGATCATGGTGGTACTGCGCCACCTGCACGACTACTACAAGCAAAGCAGTCTGTATCAGGACGCTGCAATGACCCAAAAAGATGAATCGATCGCCATGGTGGGTGACGATGGCGGCGGCGTGTCATCGGATACGCCGGAAGCCCCCAGCGAGGAAACCCCATGAGCCGACCTCCGGCGCAGCTGCCGCTGGGGGTGGGACTGCGCGATGAAGCCACCTTCAGCAACCACTACCTCGGACCCAATGCCGCCCTGGTGGAACAGCTCACCCGCCAGCTGGACGCTGACGGCGAGCCTTTTATCTATCTGTGGGGCGCCCCGGGTACCGGGCGCAGCCACCTGCTGCAGGCGGCCTGTCACGAAGCCTCCGACCGCGAACGTCGCGCGCTCTACCTGCCGCTGGAGGAGCTTGGTCACTTTCCGCCGCTGATGCTCGAGGATATCGAGCGCCTGGACCTGGTGGCCATCGATGATCTGGAGGCGGTCATCGGGCGCAAGCGCTGGGAGGAGGGGCTGTTTCACGCCTTCAACCGCCTGCGCGACAGCGGCAGGCGTCTGGTAGTGGCCGCCGCCGCGCCGCCGCGCCAGCTGGCGGTGCAGCTGCCCGACCTGGCCTCGCGGCTGACCTGGGGCATGACCTTCCAAGTGCAGGGGCTCGATGATGCGCAGCGCCTTGGCGCCCTGCAGCTGCGCGCCAGGGTGCGCGGCATGCTGCTGAGCGACGACGTGGCCCGCTATATCCTGCACCGCGGACCGCGCCGCCTTGATGCCCTGTTCGAGTGCCTGGCGACGCTTGACAGCGCCTCGCTGTCGGCCCAGCGGCGGCTGACGATCCCCTTCGTCAAGCAGGCGCTGGGCTGGTAAGAGAAGGTTGGTAAGGGAAGGTGGTTGCGGGGAGATTGGGCATGCTTTACGGGCGCAGCTGCACTTCTTTCTTCTGCCCTTTGCTTAGCGAGACCTGCTGAATCGCAACGCGTCGCTTGCCGGTGGCCGGGTCGACCATGCTGCCCAGAACATAGAAGGTGCCGCTGGGCAGGTTGCGCAGCACGAAGTAGCCGTCGTCATTGGTGCGGGCGGTGTGGGTGTACTCGCGTGCGCGCGGATCGGCTGGGGTCACGGCGCGGCCGGCCAGCGCCTGCTCGGCCGCCTCGGCGGAGTAGCTGGTCACCGGCGCCACCGACACCGCTTCACCCGCGCCGGCGATCGTGCCGCCGGCGCCAGCCAGGCTCAGGCGCCCGCTGATCGAGGCGGCGCCAGTCTTGCGCAGATCAGCATATTCATCGGCCGGAAACGCTATCTTTCTCTCTACCCGCCTGGGGGTCGGCTGCGGCTTGCCGGGGGCGGTGGGCGGGGGCGTTTCACCGGCGCCTCGCTCGATGATCTCTGGCGCGCCGCGCTCGACCGGCCCGCCGGGATAGAAGCTCTGGCAGCCGCTGAGGCCGACGGCGACGGACAGCAGAATAGCCACGGCAAGGCGTTTGCTCATGGTGCCTGACTCTTTTTTGAATGTTCAGGATGCGCTGTGTGCGACGCAAAGATTGAACAAAAAACGGGGCTACCGCAATAGCGGTAGCCCCGACTTGTTGCCTGCTGCGCTCAGGCTCTAGGCGGCCTGGCGCGACTCGGCTCAGCTCTGGCGAGTTGCCTTGGCGGCAGCGGCAGAGGCCTGCTTGGTGTTTTCTTCGGTCAGCTTCTGGCTCTTGGAGACGAAGTCCTGGTGCAGAGCAACCACTTTTTCAGCGTCGCCTTTCAGGCGCTCGGTCAGGTCCTTGGCGACCTTCTGCTGGCTTTCCATGTAGCTGCGCAGGCCTTCAGCGTCACGCACGTCGAGCAGGGCGCGGGCCTGGGCCAGGCCGGTGTCGACGTAGGCTTTGCTGGCTTCGAGCTGGGCATTGACCAGCTTCTCGGCGAAATCGACGTTGAGGCTGGCGTAGGCGCGCGCCGGGGCAAAGAACAGGTTTTCAAACGGGGTGGTATCAAAGCTTTTCATGAGCGATCCTCTTGGTTGACTGAAGTCTGGTCGAGTAGCGACCGGTTGAGTTAAAGTGCGGGTAGGCGGCGGTTACCGCTGCTTTTCCCTCTATGCTGCAATGCACAATAACAGGATTTATGCTGCAGCGCAACAATTGCGCTGAATTTTTCTTCCTCGCCGGTGGGTTTCATCAGACGTGACAGGTTCTGGTTTGCCTATGTTTGCAAGCCGGTCAGGCACATGCTGTTCTGTTAGCGAAAGCACTGAGAAAAAGCGATTGGCAACGGCGGCGAGATGCTGAAGCAGTCTCGTCGAACCTGAGGAGGGCAGCCACATGAGC
>DATHXP010000058.1:0-1539 GCA_035459605.1 Halomonas sp.
GGCAGCGATCGAGATCATCGACCCTGCCGACTCCCCCTTGCGTGAGGGCCTCGCCGAGGCGCTCTATGCACTTCGCGAGAAGAAGGGCATGACGCGTGAACAAGCCGCGGCCGCGGTCTGCGAGCCGTTATGCTTTGCCAATCTGCTGGTCCGTGAGGGGCATGCCGACGGCTGCGTTGCGGGGGCGGTCAATACCACCGCCGACGTGGTGAGAAGCGCCATCCAGTTGCTGGGGCTGGCTCCGGGAAGCAAGCTGGTGTCGAGCTTCTTTCTGATGATGCTGTGCAAGCCGTTCCACAACCTCAAGGGCGGCATGATCTTCTCCGACTGCGGCCTGGTCATCGATCCCGATGACGAGCAGCTGTCGCAGATCGCCATGACGGCGGCCGACAGCGCCGAGGCGCTGCTGGGCGAGGAGCCCCGGGTGGCCATGCTGTCGTTTTCGACCAGCGGCAGCGCCCAGCACGGCAATGTGGAGAAGGTGGTGCGGGCGGCACGGCGAGTCAAGGCCGAGCGTCCAGGGCTTGCCATCGACGAGGATGTGCAGCTCGACGCGGCTATCGTCGCCGATATTGCCGAGCGCAAGCTTCCCGACTCGAAGGTCAAGGGCAATGCCAACGTGTTGATCTTTCCCGATCTGCAAGCCGGCAATATTGGCTACAAGCTGGCCGAGCGAATCGGTGGCGCCGAGGCCATCGGCCCGCTCCTGCAGGGCCTGGCCAAGCCGGCCAACGATCTCTCGCGAGGCTGCAGTGTCGATGATATCTACCATGTGATCGCCGTGACCACCGTGCAGGCACAGGCTGCCGAGGCGCGGGACATGGCCGCCGCCGACGGCAGCTGAGCGGGTCATGAGCATCGATATCCTGCTGCCCTTCGTGGCCATTGCCGCGGTCGCCGGCTACTTTCAGACGGTGACCGGCTTCGGCCTGGCAATGATCGTGATGGGCGCCACCAGCGGACTCTCCATCACCTCGGTGGCCTCGGTAGCCGCCGTGGTCAGCCTGATGACCCTGGCCAATAGCGCCGTGGCGCTGCCAGGCAAGTTGAAGCTCCTCGACCTGCGAGCCACGGCCGCCACCATCGCCGGCATTATCCCGTCGATCGTTGTCGGTGTGCTGTTGCTGGACTACCTCAGTCATAGCGCAGCCAGCGTGCTGCGCATCGCCCTTGGCCTGGTGGTGTGTTACGGCGGGCTGAGCCTGGTGCTCAGGCCGCGCCCCCGCGAAACGCTCTCCTCGCGGGGCAGCTTCTTTATCAGTGGCATGTTTTCGGGGCTGTTCGGGGGACTGTTCGGTATCGCCGGGCCACCGGTCATCTACCAGTGCTACCGCCAGCCGATGTCGCTGATGGCGATTCGCAACATGTTGATTCTTCTGTTCGCCGCCACCTCGGGTACGCGGACCCTGTTTGTTGCCCTGCGCGGGCAACTGGATGCCGAGATCCTGATTCTTGCCGCCTGGGCCATTCCGGTGGTGGCCCTGGCGACCTATATTGGCCGCCGCTACCCACCGCCATTCTCGGCGCTGGCGATGCGCC
>DATHXP010000059.1:0-6523 GCA_035459605.1 Halomonas sp.
CCTGAGTGACTGGCAGCAGCCGCGCCCCTTCGTGATCGGCGAGACGGGCTTCGGTACCGGGCTCAACATGCTGTGCGCCTGGGCCTGCTTTGCTGCGCACGCCCCGGCCGAGGCGCGGCTGCACCTGGTCTCCACCGAAAAGTATCCCATGACGCGGCAGGAGCTGGCGCGTGCGCTCTCCGCCTGGCCGGAGCTGGCCGAGCGCGCCGAGATACTGCTTCGCCAGTGGCCGGAGCCGGTCAGCGGCATTCATCGCCTGTGGCTCGACCGGCGGGTCACGCTGGACCTGCACTTCGGCGACAGCGTGGAGCGTCTGGCGCTGCTGGACGGCCGGGTGGACGCCTGGTTCCTGGACGGCTTTGCGCCGGCCAAGAACCCCGAGATGTGGCGCGACGCCCTCTATCGGGCCATGGCCGAACGCTCCCGGCCCGGCGCAACCTTTGCCACCTTCACCTGCGCCGGCATCGTCAAGCGCGGCCTCAAGGCAGCGGGGTTCAGCTGGCGCAAGCTGCCGGGCTTCGGGCGCAAGCGCGAGATGCTGGCCGGCGAGATCGTCGCGCCGCCGCTGGACAAGCGCCGCCGGTCCACGCCCTGGCTAATTCCGCCCCCGCCCCGGCCCGGCCGGCGCGTGGCGGTCATCGGTGCCGGCATCGCCGGCACAAGCCTGGCCTGGTCGCTGGCGCGCCGCGGCCTGGCGGTCGATCTGTACGATCAGCAGGGCCCCGGCGCTGGCGCCTCCGGCAACCCCCAGGGCGCGCTCTACGTCAAGCTGGCGGCCGACACCAGCTATCAGAGCCGCTGCTACCTGGCCGGCCTGCTGCACAGCCGGCGCTGGCTGGACGTCCTGGACCCAAAGCGCACGCTCTGGTCGCCCTGCGGCGTGCTGCAGCTGGCGATCAGCCCGCGTGAAGCCGGGCGCCAGCAGCGCTTTATCGACCAGCATCCCCTGCCGGCAAGCGTGGTCGCCGAATGCGACGCCGGCCAGGCGCAGCGGGCCGCCGGCGTGCCCGTCGCCGCGGGCGGACTCGACTACCCCCAGGCCGGCTGGGTGCGCCCAAACGCGCTGTGCCGCCGGCTCGCATCGACGCCCGGCGTCAGCCAGATTCAGGCCGAGGTGCTGGAGCTTACGCAGCGCGACGGCGGCTGGGAGCTGCACCTGCGCGCTGCCGACGGCAGCGAGCGCCGCGCGCGCGCCGATCAGGTCGTCATCGCCGCGGCAACCCAGGCCAACCGCTTCGAGCAGACCGCCGCGCTGCCGATTCAGCCGGTGCGCGGCCAGGTTTCACGCCTCACGCTGCCGGACTCGGCGCCGCGCCCGCAGCGCGTGATTTGCGCTTCCGGCTATGTGATGCCGCCGCTGGACGGAGAGCTGGCCTTCGGTGCGACCTTCGCGCCCAATGAGCGCGGCACCGAGCTGCGACAGCGGGACCACGCCGCCAACCTGGCAAAGCTCGAAAGCCTTTTACCTGGCTATGTGGACGGGCTGCGCGAAGCCGGATACGCGGTGGCTGCCGAAACGCTGACGGGGCGCGCTTCGCTGCGCGCGGCAAGTCCCGACAAGTCGCCCTACGCCGGCCCGGTGCCGGATGCCGACGCCTGGCGTCGCGACTATGCGGCCCTGGCCAGGGACGCCACCCGTCTGCCGGAGAGCGCGCAGCGGCACCCGCCGGCGCTGTGGCCGGGGCTGTGGATCAGCGCCGCCCACGGTTCGCGCGGACTGGCCAGCGCCCCACTGTGCGCCGAGCTGATCGCCTCGCGGCTGTGCGATGAGCCCCTGCCGCTGGAGGCGCCGCTGGTCGACCATCTGCATCCGGGGCGGCGCATCATTCGCGATATCATTCAGCACCGCTGAGAAAATTAGCCCTCTTCCTCGTCATCGGCCAGGTCGCGGCCGAAAGCGCGCCACTGGCTCAGAGTCATCACCTCGGTGGTTTCGGTGTGCAGGTCGTGGGCAATGATCAGCTCGCCGCGCGCGAGCTGGCCTTTAAGCTCGTCGACCCAGCCCGCCATGCCCGCACCGGTGTCCGTGGTGTCGTAGCCCTGACGTGTGACGAAAGCCTCCAGCAGCGCCTCCAGGGTATCCCCCAGCAGCATGCGATACGGCACCTCGATAAAGCGCTCACCCATCCCGACCTCCTCCGCTTGCGCCGTCTTTGCCGGCCTCCCACTCGGCCAGGCGCTCCAGAAAGGCCGCCTCGTCGATGACCGCCACGCCGAGCTGCTCGGCCCGGGTCAGCTTGCTGCCGGCGGCCTCGCCGGCCACCAGGCAGCTGGTCCTCTTCGAGACGCTGCCGGCCACCCTGGCGCCCAGCGCCTGCAGCCGGGCCTTGCCCTCGTCGCGGGTCATGCTGTGCAGGGCGCCGGTCAGCACCCAGGTCTGACCCGCAAGCGGCGTGGGACCGCTGCGCACCTCGGTTTCTTCCCAGCGCACGCCGGCCTCGATCAGCGCCTGGATGGTGTCGCGGTTATGCGGCTGGCGAAAAAAAGTATGCGCGTGGGCGGCCACCACGGGGCCGACATCGTCCACCGCTTCAAGCGCCTCGACCTCGGCGTCCATCAGCGCCGCCAGGGTGCCGAAATGGCGCGCCAGATTGGCGGCGGTGGCCTCGCCCACCCCGCGAATGCCCAGCGCATAGATGAAGCGCGCCAGGCTGGTCCGGCGGGCCTGCTCAAGCGCCGCCACCAGGTTCTCCGACGACTTCTGGCCCATGCGCGGCAGCGTCGCCAGGCGCTCGGCCGTAAGGCCGAACAGATCCGCCGGCGTCCTGACCCAGTCGCTGTCGACCAGCTGTTCGATCAGCTTCTCGCCCAGGCCGTCGATATCCAGCGCCCGGCGCGAGGCGAAGTGCTCAAGCGCCTCCTTGCGCTGCGCCGGGCAGTAGAGCCCGCCGGAGCAGCGCGCCACCGCTTCGCCTTCGGGACGCTCGATCTCGGAGCCGCATACCGGGCAGCGCTCGGGAAACACGATCGCCCGCGCGTCGGCGGGTCGCTCCTCCTCTTGCACCCGCACCACCTGGGGGATCACGTCGCCGGCCCGGCGAACGGCCACGCGATCGCCGATCATGACCCCGAGCCGGACGATCTCGTCGGCGTTGTGCAGGGTCGCATTGGAAACAGTGACCCCGGCGACCGTCACCGGCTCGAGCCGCGCCACCGGGGTGATGGCGCCGGTGCGGCCCACCTGAAACTCGACGTCGTTGAGCCGGGTGACCTGCTCCTGGGCGGGAAACTTGAAGGCCACCGCCCAGCGCGGCGCCCGCGCCACGAAGCCAAGCTCGCGCTGCAGGCGCAGGTCGTTGACCTTGATCACCGCGCCGTCGATATCAACGCCTAAGCCGTCGCGCTGCGCGCCGAGTCGGCGGCAGTAGTCGATGACGCCCGCGGCGCCGCGTACGATTTTAAGTTCCCGACTGATCCTGAATCCCCAGCGACGCAGCAGCTCCATCTGTTCGCCATGCGTCGGATTGTCAATATTGGCCAGACTCGCCGCGTCCTGGACAAGCTGGTAGGCGGTAAGCTCCAGGGGACGTTTGTCAGTGATACGCGGATCGAGCTGGCGCAGGCTGCCGGCGGCGGCGTTGCGCGGGTTGGCGAAGACCCTGCTGCCAGCCTCCCGGGCGCGCGCATTGAGCCGCTCGAAGCCGGCGTGGCTCATGGTCACCTCGCCGCGCACTTCCAGTCTGTCGGGCCACTCCCTGCCGCGCAGCTTCAGCGGAATCGACTTCAGCGTGCGCAGGTTGGAAGTGACCTCCTCGCCGCTGCGGCCATCGCCGCGGGTGACGCCGGCGCTCAGCGCGCCGTTCTCGTAGACCAGCGCCACCGCCACGCCGTCCAGCTTGGGCTCACAGCAGAACTCCAGCGTCTCGGGCGCACGCTCCAGGCGCTCGGCGACGCGCTCCACGAAAGCCACCAGCTCGTTCTCGTCGAAGGCGTTATCCAGCGACAGCATGGGCTGCCCATGCTGTCGCTCGGGGAAGCCGTCGACGGGGGCCGCCCCGACCCGCTGGGTCGGCGAGTCGGGGCGCAGCAGCTCGGGGTATTGCGTCTCCAGCTGCTGCAGGCGACGCAGGCGACGGTCGTAGTCGCTGTCCGTCATCTGCGGCTCATCGAGCACGTAGTAGCGATAGCTGGCGTCTTCGAGCTCGGCTCGCAGGCGCGCGACCTCATCCCTGGTGCGCTGGTCTGGCTGACTCATGGGGCTGGATTCTCTATCTTGATCTCAAAAGTAGCGACGGCATCAATAAAAACCCCCGGAAGGATTCCGGGGGCAAGTACAGCGTTGAACCGCGCCGGTGGCCGTCAGTTGACCTGATAGCGGCGCAGCCGATTGCGGCGCTCGAACTCCTGAACGCGCTGACGCGCGAACTCCACGGTCTGAGCGGTCATCACGCTCTGGTTTTCATCCTTCAGCTCGCCGCCCAGGTGGCGCACGATGACCATGGCCGTCTCGACCATGGCCTCGAACGCCGCCGCGGTGTCCTCGGCGCCGGGCAGCGGCATCAGCAGCGTGACGCCCGGCGTGCTGAAGTCCTCCATCTCGCGCACCGGGAAGGTGCCGGGCTTGACCGCATTGACCATGGAGAACTGCAGGCTGCTGTCGGGACTTTCGGTTTCAAGGCGATGGAAGACGCCCATGTCGCTGGCATAGCGCAGCCCGCAGGCCAGCATCAGCTTGAGCAGGGTCGGGCCCGAGAAGCCCGCCTCTTCGCGTGACATGACGCTGATGATGATGACCTCAGCCGCCTCGCTGAGAGCCGCACGGGCGTGTTCAGACTCAATCGCCGTATCGAGCGCCTTGCCCAGCGTGGGGTGCCGGGGGGCCTCATCGCCATAGGCGGCCCGCTCGGAATCAGTAAAGCCCGCGCTCTGACCGGACGCATCGTCGCAGGCGGAACTGGCCTCGGCGGCATCGCCATAGAGGGCTTCGTACTCGGCCTGCAGCGACGCGCTCAGCGCCGCTTCGTGTTCGGCCTTGCTGTCGGGGCGCCGCGCCTGTTCGCGCTTTCCGCGAGGCTCGCTCTGCGCTTTCTCAAGACTCCGTGAGGCGCGCAGCGCCTCGGCTTCTTCTTCCTGTTCGCGGCGCTCGGCGTCTCGAGCGGCGCGCTGCTGTGCACTGAGCCGCGCTTTTTCTTCCTTCTCGACCTGGCGCTGCTGACGTTCGAGTCGCTTCTGCCGTCGACGTTCGCTCATGGAGCGCCGCAGCGAGGTGCCAAAGCGCTGCACCGAGCTGCCCACGCGCCTGGAGCCCGACTTGAGAGAGTGCCCCATGCCTTCAAGATCGACCAGGCGATAGTCTTCCTCGTCGTAAGCCGGCTGATCTTCGGGGTCGGCGTGCAAGGCGTCGTGCGGCTCCTGCTCGGCTGGCGTCGCGCCGCTACCGGCCTGCGCTGCGCCGGCAGATGTACGCGGCTCGGAAGCCCTCTGCTCGTCTTCTGGGTCAGCGGCTGGCGGGACCGCCTGCGCCTGGGCGTCGTCAGGCAGCTCCAGCACGGGCTCGCGGCGCCCCTCACGGGAAGACGCCGCGCTCCGCTGAGCATCGCTCTGGGGCGCGCCGGGCGTGTCGTTTGCGGCGGCATCGTGAACCGGCGGCTCGGGCGATACCGATGCCGATGCATCTGCGCCGGCCGTGGGCTTTGGCGCCGGCCCGGCAGAACCGTCTTCAAGAGGACCCTGCTGAAAAGAGCCCTGCTGTCGTTGACGCTGGCGGAATTCAGACAGCACGCGCGACGGCCCCGGATGCTCCTGGCGTTCAAGCTTGGGCCGGGAGGGCGCGGCGTCGTACTGCGCAGGCTTGAGAACTCGGGCGCCTCCGTTGGGCAGCTCCCAGCCCACCGAAGCGTCGTAGCCGTCGTCACTAGCGCTATTGTCAGAGTCACCACTGTCGCTGCCCGTCTGGTCAAGACGCGGCACGTTGCGTTGGCGTTGGAAGCGACGAATACCGTCAAGGACGATGATCGTGACCAGCCCCAGCCCCAAAATGATCAGCCATTCTCTTAGTTCCATGAGTCGTCATGCCTTTCGCTATGGCGCCATGCCTGGAATTTACATGTGAATAGCATAGCGCGACTGCTCCTGGAAGGACCAATTTTTTTATTTGTCAAGATTGGTGAGCCGGCACCCGTCATGTTTTGCGTCCTGATTCCCGCTCTTTCACTGCTATTTTGTGCGTCACTTCACTTGATTACCCTATGCTGATTGGTACCCGCTTTTTGAATGGCATTCAAGTCCTTCAGGATTGTGCCAGCGCGGCCGCCGCGTCGATTCCCACCGACACCAGCCGAGAAACCCCCGGTTCCTGCATGGTCACCCCCATGAGTCGCTCGGCGGCTTCCATGGCGATCTTGTTGTGGGTGATATAGATGAACTGTACCGATTCCGACATCTCTTTGACCAGCCGCGCATAGCGTCCCACATTGGCGTCATCCAGCGGCGCATCCACCTCATCCAGCATGCAAAAGGGCGCCGGGTTAAGCTGGAAGATAGCAAATACCAGCGACAGGGCAGTGAGGGCTTTTTCTCCCCC
>DATHXP010000060.1:0-7534 GCA_035459605.1 Halomonas sp.
AGTGATCGCCTATCAGGCCGCGCTCAAAGGCATCGGCAAGCTCGAAGCCAACCCCGAGCAGCTCAATCGCGACCTGGACAGCAACTGGGAAGTGCTGGCCGAGCCGATCCAGACCGTGATGCGCCGCTACGGCATCGAAAAGCCCTACGAAAAGCTCAAGGAGCTGACCCGCGGCAAGCGCATCGACCAGGCCGGGTTCGGCGCCTTTATCGACACGCTGGCGCTACCGGGCAACGTAAAAACCGAACTCAAGGCGCTGACGCCTGCCGGCTACATCGGCAATGCCGCCGAGCAGGCGCGAAGGCTGTAAGCGTCGAGCGTCAAGCGTCGAACAGCATGTCAAACGGCGCCGGGGACAGGCCGCAGAGGGGGTCTTTTGCCATGGCCGGAAAAAGCTCCATGCAATTCCGGCATTTCCGCCATCCATGGCGGTCAGATGGCAAAAGTAGCGTACAGGGAGGTATTTACAGCGCCCCCTCGCAGGCCTGTCGCCGGATCAGCCGCGACTCGAAGCCACCTACGGCTTCAGCATTGCAAAAAGGTGGTGCCCATGCCCTCCGATACCCCACTGCAGCTGCTCGGCGGTCTGACTGCCGCTGAGTTCCTACGCGATTACTGGCAGCGCCAGCCGCTGCTGATTCGCGGCGCCTTTCCCGACTTCGAGAGCCCGCTCGACCCCGACGAGCTGGCCGGTTTGGCCTGTGAAGACGGTGTCGAGGCGCGGCTGATCGAAGAGCACGGTCGCGATGATGTCGGCAGAGAGCGCCCCTGGCAGGTCCGCCACGGCCCTTTCGATGAGGCCACCTTCGCCGCGCTTCCCGAGCGCGACTGGACCCTGCTGGTACAGGCCGTGGATCACCACGTGCCGGAAGTTGCCGCGCTGCTTGAGCAGTTCGGCTTCCTGCCGCGCTGGCGGCTCGACGACATCATGATCAGCTACGCGCCGCCCGGCGGCAGCGTGGGCCCCCACGTGGACCAGTACGACGTCTTCCTGCTCCAGGCCAGCGGTCAGCGCCGCTGGCAGCTCGGCGGCAAGGTGGGCGATACGGCGCCCATTATTGCGGGCATCGATCTGCGCATTCTCGAAAGCTTCAAGGTCGCCGCCGACCACGACTGGGTGCTGGAACCCGGCGACATGCTGTATCTGCCGCCGGGCTGGGCGCACCATGGCGTCAGCCAGAGCGACGACTGCATGACCTTTTCAGTAGGCTTTCGCGCGCCGTCGGCCGACGAGGCGGTCACTTCCTTTGCCGACTATCTCGGCGAGCAGCTGCCCGCCTCGCTGCGCTACTCCGACGCCGGCATGGCCCCCGCTGACGATGCCAGCGAACTGGATGACGCAGCCGTAGCGCGCATGCACGCCCTGATTCTCGACGTCCTGGACGACCCGACCCAGCTGGCCCAGTGGTTTGGTCGCGTAATGACCCAGCCCAAGTATCCCGATCAGCTGGCGCCCAGTGAAACCCCCAGCGATCCTGCCGAGACTGTCGCCGCGCTACAGGAGGGTCACCTTATGGAGCGCTGCCCGGGATCGCGCTTTGCCTGGCGCACCCTGGACAAGCAGCGGGCGACACTGTTTGCCGACGGCGACGGCATCGTCACCGATACCGCCCTGGCGCGCGCCCTGTGCGACCCTGGCCTTTCGCTGGATGCGCGTTTGCTCGACCACGACGGCGCCGCAGAGCTGCTGACTCGGCTGCTGGATGCGGGCAGCCTGTGCTGGCCCTGGGAGTTCCTGGAGCCAGAGCCAGACGACCGGAAGGAGTGACGGTGAGCGCCGCGATCGAGATTGACCAGGGCGACTGGAACACGCTGGGCGAGGCCGCTGGCGCCATTCGCCGCCGGGTCTTTATCGACGAGCAGCAGGTCTCCCGGGACGACGAGTGGGACGGCCGCGATCCCGACTGCCTGCACTTTGTGGCGCGGATTGGACCCCGTCCGGTGGGGACGGCCCGGCTGCTGCCCGACGGGCATATCGGCCGCGTCGCCGTGCTGTTCGACCAGCGTGGTCGCGGCATTGGCCTGGCGCTGATGGCCGCGGCCATCGATGCCGCTCGACGCCGGGGATTCGAGCACGTCGAGCTGGCCGCGCAGCTGCACGCGCTGCCATTCTACGCGCGGCTGGGCTTTCGCGCCTGTGGCGAAGCCTTCATGGATGCCGGCATTGTGCACCGCAACATGAAGCTGTGCCTCACGGACTGAGCCCACACCGCTCATCTTTCTGTTTTATGGCCGACTTTTGTGTCCGATGACAGGACAGGCGCCTGAAACGTCATTATGTAGTCAAGTTACAACCTCTTCTCCCCCCAAGGGTCTATTGCCGGCCCCGTCATGCCGGGCCATAGTAGTGTCCAGCATCAGGATGCCGCGAGGCAGCATCAAGCGCCGCCTCTCCTGGCTCCCTCGGCGGTATGATCGATTTGTACCGGTGGCAGACCGAGAAGGCAGCTGCCAGGCCAACAGCAAAAAGATTGGCTTTATCTCGCAGGTGCAGCATATGCTGATAGTGAGCGTATCGCGGCCATGAAAACCGCAGCGACGTCAAGCAAGACCCAACGATGCAGACTCAAGTAATTGGCAAATAATCGGGAGAAAAGGTACCCATGACAGCATTCAAGGAGCAGGTGAAAGCGCTGACCCAGCTGCGCGAGGCCCAGAGCGGCAAGTGGGACAATATCGATCCGCACAGCGCCGCGCGCATGCGCGTCCAGAACCGCTTCAAGACCGGTCTGGACATCGCGCGCTACACCGCCAAGATCATGCGCGAGGACATGGCGGCCTACGACGCCGACAGCAGCAAGTACACCCAGTCGCTGGGCTGCTGGCACGGCTTTATCGGCCAGCAGAAAATGATCGCTATCAAGAAGCACTTCGGCGAAACCAAGCGCCGCTACCTCTACCTGTCGGGCTGGATGATCGCCGCGCTGCGCTCCGAGTTCGGCCCGCTGCCCGACCAGTCCATGCACGAAAAGACCAGCGTGCCCTCACTGATCGAAGAGCTCTACACCTTCCTGCGTCAGGCCGACGCCTGGGAGCTCAACCACCTGTTCCGCGATCTGGATGAAGCCAAGCAGGCCGGCGACACCGCCAAGGCAGATGAGCTGATCAATCAAATCGACAACCACCAGACCCACGTGGTGCCGATCATTGCCGACATCGACGCCGGTTTTGGCAACGCCGAGGCCACCTACCTGCTGGCCAAAAAGATGATCGAAGCCGGCGCCTGTGCGATTCAGCTGGAAAACCAGGTCTCCGACGAGAAGCAGTGCGGCCACCAGGACGGCAAGGTCACCGTGCCCCACGAGGACTTTATTGCCAAGATCAACGCCGTGCGCTACGCCTTCCTTGAGCTGGGCGTGGAAGACGGCGTGATTGTCGCCCGCACCGACTCCCTGGGTGCCGGCCTGACCCAGAAGATCGCCGTGACCAACGAGCCGGGCGACCTGGGCGACCAGTACAACAGCTTCCTCGACGGCGACGTCATCGAAAACGCCGCGGACATCGACAACGGCGACGTGGTGATCAAGCAAAACGGCAAGCTGCTCAAGCCCAAGCGCCTGGCCTCCGGCCTCTACCAGTTCAAGCCTAACACCGGCGAAGACCGCGTGGTGCTGGACTGCATCACCAGCCTGCAGAACGGCGCCGACCTGCTGTGGATCGAGACCGAGAAGCCGCATATCGGCCAGATCAAGGGCATGGTCGACCGCATCCGCGAGGTCTGCCCGGATGCCAAGCTGGTCTATAACAACTCGCCGTCGTTCAACTGGACGCTGAACTTCCGCCAGCAGGTGTTCGATGCCTGGCAGGAAGAAGGCAAGGACGTCAGCGCCTATGACCGGGACAACCTGATGAGCGCCGAGTACGACGATACGCCGCTGTGCGACGAAGCCGACCGCTGGACGCAGAACTTCCAGCGCGACGCGGCGCGCGAGGCCGGCATCTTCCACCACCTGATCACCCTGCCGACCTACCACACGGCGGCGCTCTCCACCGATAATCTGGCCAAGGGCTACTTCGGCGATGAGGGCATGCTGGCCTACGTGGCGGGCGTGCAGCGCAAGGAGATTCGCCAGGGCATCGCCACCGTCAAGCACCAGGACATGGCCGGCTCCAACATCGGCGACGACCACAAGGAGTTCTTCCACGGCGACGCGGCGCTCAAGGCCGGCGGCGAGGATAACACCATGGGCCAGTTCGGCTGATCGATATCTTCCTGAGTCGATCGGTGTGACCGGCGCTCATGCACCGGCATGCCCTGCAGCAATCAAGAGGGGGAGGCTAAGCCTCCCCCTCTCTTTGCCGTTTCAGACTTGCCTGCTGAGCCTTATCAAGGCTAGCGTAACGAAAAGCGAAGGGTTAAGATTAACAAACAGTGTTTCTTAACTGGTTTCTGTCGCCTTTTCAGCGCTGATTCTGTTACCCAAGGAGAATTTCCATGAAACGACTCATTCCCGTTCTTGCGGTTAGCGCCCTGACGCTTGCAGGCTGCGCCAATACCTCCCCCTACTCCGGCAACGTCTACACCGGCAGTCAGGCCAAGACCGCGCAGAGCGTCACCTTGGGCACTATCAGCGCGCTACGCCCGGTGCAGATTCAGGCCGACAGCCGTGCCGGCGGCCTGCTGGGCACCGGCGGCGGCGCGGTGATTGGCGGCTTGCTGGGCGACCAGGTGGGCGGCGGCTCGGGACGCAGGCTCGCCACCGCCGCCGGCGCCATCGGCGGTGCCGTTGCCGGCAGCGCCATCGAGGAGCGCGCCAACCTGATCAGCGCTCTGGAGATCGAAGTTCGCCAGGACAACGGCCAGGACGTTGTGATCGTGCAGAAAGACGATCAAAACCTCCAGGTGGGACAGCGCGTCCGCATCCTGGGCAGCGGCCGCAACGCCAGCGTCGTTCCCTATTGATAAGAAATGCTCCATAGCGAAAAGGCCCGATACCTTTGCGTATCGGGCCTTCTCTTACCTTGCTGCTCGCCTCAGCCGAGATCGGCCCTGTTCATCCCCCACTGGATCAGCTTGGTGACAACCAGCGCGATCAGGCCGAGAAGAATGAAGATCAGCAGCATTTCGACCGGCGACACGATGGCCGTTGCCAGCACCACCGCCAGCGCCGGCGCCAGTACGAAGCGATCATCCTCGCTGCGCATTACCGCCGGCAGCAGCTTGTCGAGCATGCCGCTGACCGACACCTCCCAGCGCTTGAGAAATATATAAAGAAAGAACGCGAAGGCGACTAACCAAATAATGGCGATGGTCATGCATATCTCCCGGTGAGAGCCAGAGGTTAGAGTCCAGGCCTGAAGCCAAGATTAAAAGTTAGGGGCAAGGGTATCCCCGGCAGCGGGACCGCGCAACCGGCGCTAGCGCGTGAAGATAGCCTCAGGGTGAATCCACGGAGGCGGAAAAATCTCGCGCCACCGCTGACAGCCCACCAAAAGCCACGTTACCATGGCTGCTTGACACGTACTTACCAAAGGTTTCTCCATGCAGATTGCGCAAAACACCGTTGTCGCATTTCACTACACCCTGACCAACGAGGCCGGTGAAGTGCTGGACAGCTCCGAAGGCCGCGAGCCGTTGACCTACCTGCACGGCGCCGGAAACATTATCCCGGGCCTCGAAAAGCAGCTGGAAGGCCGCGCAGCGGGCGACAAGCTGCAGGCCAATGTCACTCCTGAAGAAGGCTATGGCGAACTCCAGCCGCAGCTGGTCCAGGAAGTTTCGCGCGACTCCTTTCAAGGCGTCGAGAGCATCGAGCCGGGCATGCAGTTCCAGGCGCAGACCGACGGCGGTCCGCTGATGGTTACCGTGACCAAGGTGGAAGACGACACCGTCACCGTGGACGGCAACCACCCGCTGGCCGGCCAGTCGCTGAACTTCGACGTCGAGATCACCGAGGTGCGCGAAGCCAATCAGGAAGAGATCGAGCACGGCCATGTGCATGGCGAAGGCGGCCATCAGCATTAACTGCTGATATTTACACCGCTTCACCATGACCCGGAGAGGGCGGCCCGATGGCCGCCCTCTCCGCTTTTCTGCACCTGCTCACAGGTTTCTTCTCTCGGATCAAACAGGTCATCCTGAGCTCTTTGATTATCGCCGGCGCACCACTGCCGCAAAGGTGTGAATCTGCTGGTGCTGCGCTCTCTCGCGCCGGCCTTTCAACCGGCGGCGGTACATCCGCGTAGCGCTATTAACCCGACATGAATGCTTGCCGGGTCAATAATTGACGCTTCTCCTGACATAAGTCAACTCCAGACTACATCTATTGACAATGGTCAAGTGTAAGCAGAAGTAAAGCTGCTACTATCCAGCGCAGGTGGAGGGTGGCTATAAATCCGGCGACCACAGCCGGGTCGAGCACCCGCCAGCTACTTCAAGGGGAAACCAAGCGAGGCACGTGTTATGTACAAGAGAGCTTTGAGCAAGGGAATCTTCGCCCTCAGCGTCCCGCTGGCGGCCATGGCGGGCGTTGCCCAGGCCGCGGCGCCGGAGATGAGCGCCGAGGAGATGGAGCGCGCCAGCGACATCTACTTCCAGCGCTGTGCCGGCTGTCACGGCACGCTGCGCGCCGGAGCCACCGGCCCCGACCTGCTGCCCGAGAACACCCAGAGTCTGGGCCAGCGTCGCCTGGAGAGCATCATCACGCTGGGTACCGAAGGCGGCATGAACAACTTCGACGGCATGCTTTCGGAAGACGAGATCACGCTGATTTCGAAGTACATCCAGAACGATCCGGTCGATCCACCGGAGATGTCGCTGGCCCAGATGAAGGAGCGCTGGCAGGTCTTCATACCGCCGGAGGAGCTGCCCACCGAACCCCAGCACGATCTCAACTGGGAAAATTTCATGGTCACCATCCTGCGTGACCGTGGCGCCATGGGCATCATCGATGCCGACACCAAGGAGCTGGTCACCGAGGTCGAAACCGGCTACGCCGTGCACGTGGCCAAGGAGAGTTCCGACGGTCGCTTCTGGTACGTCCAGGGCCGCGACGGCCGCCTCTCCAAGATCGACCTGTGGATGAACCCGCCCCAGGTCACCGCCGAGGTGTTTATCGGCTATGACGCCCGCGACGTGGCGGTGTCCCACTACGGCGAGTGGAAGGACAAGTACGTCATCGGGGGCGCCTACTGGCCGCCGCACGCCGTGATCACCGATGCCGACACCATGGAGCCGCTCAAGGTCATCTCCACCCGCAGCTACGACACGCAAGGCAACTTCCGCAACGAAGCTCGCGTGGCGGCGCTCTACAACACTCCGCATGCGCCAACCTTCCTGGTCAACGTCAAGGAGTCCGGTCAGGTATGGCAGGTCGACTACAGCGATCTCGACAACCTGCGCGTCGAGATGATGGAGACCGCCGAGTTCCTGCACGACGGCTTCTTTGATCCGACCGGCCGCTACTTCCAGATCGCGGCCAACATGAGCGACAAGATGGTGTTCATCGACACCGAGACGCGTAAGCAGATCAGCATGCTGGAAACCGGCGTCAAGCCCCATCCGGGGCCGGGTGCCAACTGGATTGATCCGGAG
>DATHXP010000061.1:0-5333 GCA_035459605.1 Halomonas sp.
GGAGATGACCTTCTTGGTCATGTTCTGGTCGACCAGTTCGAACGGCAGGCTGCGCGGCACGATCTCGTAGATCAGCGCCCGGCCGACAATGGTGTCGACGCGCTTGATCTCGCTGACGATCTCGCCGGCCTCATCGATCCAGCTGTCCTCGATGCGGACCTGGACCCGGGCGTGCAGATCCACCACGCCGTTGTCGTAGGCGCGGCGCAGTTCGTTGAGATCCGAGAAGGCCATGCCGCGGCCCTTGGCGTCCATGCGCTCGCGCGACATGTAGTACAGCCCCAGCACCACGTCCTGCGAGGGCACGATGATGGGCTCGCCGTTGGCCGGTGAGAGGATGTTGTTGGTCGACATCATCAGGGTGCGCGCTTCCAGCTGCGCCTCCAGCGACAGCGGCACGTGCACGGCCATCTGGTCGCCGTCGAAATCGGCGTTGAAGGCGGCGCAGACCAGCGGATGCAGCTGGATCGCCTTGCCCTCGATCAGCACCGGCTCGAAGGCCTGGATACCCAGGCGGTGCAGGGTCGGGGCGCGGTTGAGCATCACCGGATGTTCGCGGATCACCTCTTCCAGGATGTCCCAGACCTCGGAGCTCTCGCGCTCGACCAGCTTCTTGGCCGCCTTGATGGTGGTGGCCACGCCCTGGCGGATCAGCTTGGAGAAGATGAAGGGCTTGAACAGCTCCAGCGCCATACGCTTGGGCAGGCCGCACTGGTGCAGACGCAGGGTCGGGCCGACCACGATCACGGAACGCCCGGAGTAGTCCACGCGCTTGCCCAGCAGGTTCTGACGGAAGCGGCCCTGCTTGCCCTTGATCATGTCGGCCAGCGATTTCAGCGGGCGCTTGTTGGTGCCGGTGATGGCACGGCCGCGGCGGCCGTTGTCCAGCAGCGCGTCGACCGATTCCTGCAGCATGCGCTTCTCGTTGCGCACGATGATGTCGGGGGCGTTCAACTCCAGCAGCCGGCGCAGGCGGTTGTTGCGGTTGATCACCCGGCGGTACAGGTCGTTCAGGTCCGAGGTGGCGAAGCGGCCGCCGTCCAGCGGCACCAGCGGGCGCAGCTCCGGCGGCAGCACCGGCAACACCTCCATGACCATCCATTCCTGCTTGTTGCCGGAGTCCAGGAATGACTCGATCAGCTTCAGGCGCTTGGCCAGACGCTTGAGCTTGGTCTCGGAGTTGGTGGCGGCGATCTCATCGCGCAGCCTGGCGGCCTCGGCCTGCATGTCGATGGATTTGAGCAGCTCAAAGACGGCCTCGGCACCCATGCGGGCGTCGAACTCGTCACCGAATTCCTCGATGGTATCCAGGTAGGCCTCATCGGACAGCAGCTGGCCGCGCTCCAGCGTGGTCATGCCGGGATCGATCACCACGAAGGCCTCGAAGTACAGCACCCGCTCGATGTCGCGCAGAGTCATGTCCAGCAGCAGGCCGATGCGCGAGGGCAGCGACTTGAGGAACCAGATGTGGGCCACGGGGCTGGCCAGCTCGATATGGCCCATGCGCTCGCGGCGCACCTTGGCCAGGGTGACCTCCACCCCACACTTCTCGCACACCACGCCGCGGTGCTTGAGGCGCTTGTACTTGCCGCACAGGCACTCGTAGTCCTTGACCGGGCCGAAGATCTTGGCGCAGAACAGGCCGTCGCGCTCCGGCTTGAAGGTGCGGTAGTTGATGGTCTCGGGCTTTTTGACCTCACCGTAGGACCAGGACCGGATCATGTCCGGCGACGCCAGGCCGATGCGGATGGCATCGAAGTCGTCCAGATGTCCCTGCGGTTTAACCAGATTCAGTAAGTCTTTCATGGTCTGCTTTGCCTCGTGTCCGGGCACGGCACCAGCCGTGCCCAAGTAACTCAAAGTCCGTTCCGCGATCAGTCCTGCTCCAGCTCGAGGTTGATGCCCAGCGAGCGGATCTCCTTGACCAGCACGTTGAAGGATTCGGGCATGCCCGCCTCCATGTGGTGATCGCCGTCCACGATGCTCTTGTACATCTTGGTGCGGCCGTTGACGTCGTCGGACTTGACGGTGAGCATCTCCTGCAGGGTGTAGGCGGCACCGTAGGCCTCCAGGGCCCAGACCTCCATCTCGCCGAAGCGCTGGCCGCCGAACTGGGCCTTGCCGCCCAGCGGCTGCTGGGTGACCAGGCTGTAGGGGCCGGTGGAGCGGGCGTGCATCTTGTCATCCACCAGGTGGTTGAGCTTGAGCATGTACATGTAGCCCATGGTCACCGGGCGGTCGAAGGCCTCGCCGGTGCGCCCGTCGTACAGGGTGGTCTGGCCGGATTCGGGCAGATCGGCCAGCTTCAGCATGCCCTTGATCTCCTCCTCGTTGGCACCGTCGAACACCGGGGTGGCCATGGGCACGCCGCCGCGCAGGTTCTCGCCGAGCCGGACGATCTCGTCGTCGCTGAACTCGTCGAGATTCTCCTTTTTGCCGCTGGTGTTGTAGATCCTGTCCAGGAAATCACGCAGCTTCGTGGGCCCGGCCTGTTCATCGAGCATGCTGCCGATCTTCATGCCGAGTCCCTTGGCGGCCCAGCCCAGATGGGTTTCCAGCACCTGCCCGACGTTCATGCGCGAAGGCACGCCCAGCGGGTTCAGCACCATATCGACCGGGGTGCCGTCGGCGGAATAGGGCATGTCCTCCATCGGCACGATGGTGGAGATGACACCCTTGTTGCCGTGACGCCCGGCGACCTTGTCGCCCGGCTGGATGCGGCGCTTGACGGCCAGGTAGACCTTGACCATCTTGAGCACGCCCGGGGCCAGGTCGTCACCGGCCTTGATCTTCATGCGCTTCTCTTCGAGCTTCTGGTCGAATTCCTCACGGATCTGCTTGAGGCGCTCGGCGGCCTTCTCCAGCTGCTCGTTGGCCTCGTCATTCTTGAGCCGGACCTCGAACCACCTGGACTTGTCCAGCTCCTCGAGATAGGACCTGGTGATCTTGGTGCCGGGCTTGAGCGCGTTCGGTCCGCCCTCGGCGGTCTTGCCGACCAGCAGGGCCTCGACCCGGCGGTAGACATCCTCGTCCATGATGCGCATCTGGTCGGCCAGATCCTTCTTGACCTGGGCCAGCTGGTCGTCCTCGATCTCCAGTGCGCGCTTGTCCTTCTCCACACCGTCGCGGGTGAAGACCTGCACGTCGACCACGGTGCCGTCCATGCCGGAGGGCACGCGCAGCGAGGTGTCCTTCACGTCCGAGGCCTTTTCACCGAAGATGGCGCGCAGCAGCTTCTCCTCCGGGGTGAGCTGGGTCTCGCCCTTCGGGGTCACCTTGCCGACCAGGATGTCGCCCGGCTTGACCTCGGCGCCGATGTAGACGATGCCGGACTCGTCCAGCTTGGACAGTGCCCCCTCGCCGACATTGGGGATGTCGCCGGAGATCTCCTCCGGCCCCAGCTTGGTGTCGCGGGCGACACAGTTGAGTTCCTCGATATGGATGGTGGTGAAGCGGTCTTCCTGCACCACCCGCTCGGAGATGAGGATGGAATCCTCGAAGTTGTAGCCGTTCCAGGGCATGAAGGCGACCAGCAGGTTCTGGCCCAGCGCCAGCTCGCCCATGTCGGTGCTCGGGCCGTCGGCCAGCACGTCGCCTTTCGCGATCACGTCACCCGGATTGACCAGCGGACGCTGGTTGATACAGGTGTTCTGGTTGGAACGGGTGTACTTGGTCAGGTTGTAGATGTCCACGCCCGGCTCGCCGGCGACGGTCTCGTCGTCGTTGACGCGCACCACCACACGGGCGGCGTCGACCGAATCGACCACGCCGCCGCGGCGCGCGGTCACGGCCACGCCGGAGTCGATGGCCACGGTACGCTCGATGCCGGTGCCGACCAGCGGCTTCTCGCTGCGCAGGGTGGGCACGGCCTGGCGCTGCATGTTCGAACCCATCAGCGCGCGGTTGGCATCGTCGTGCTCCAGGAACGGCAGCAGCGCAGCGGCCACCGACACGATCTGGCGCGGCGAGACGTCGATGTAGTCGACCTTGTCCGGGGTGGACAGGGTGAACTCGTTCTGGTGCCGGCAGGAGATCAGATCATCGGTAAGCATCCCCTTGTCGTCCATGGCCGCGTTGGCCTGGGCGATAACGTACTGTCCCTCCTCGATCGCCGACAGGTATTCAACGTCGTCGGTGACGCGGCCGTCGATCACCTTGCGGTAGGGGGTTTCCAGGAAGCCGTACGCGTTGGTACGGGCGAACACGGCCAGTGAGTTGATCAGGCCGATGTTCGGGCCCTCCGGGGTCTCGATCGGGCAGACGCGACCGTAGTGGGTCGGGTGCACGTCGCGCACCTCGAAGCCGGCACGCTCGCGGGTAAGCCCCCCCGGGCCGAGCGCGGAGACCCGGCGCTTGTGGGTGACCTCGGACAGCGGGTTGTTCTGGTCCATGAACTGCGACAGCTGCGAGGAGCCGAAGAATTCCTTGATCGCGGCGGCCACCGGCTTGGCGTTGATCAGCTCCTGCGGCATCAGGCCTTCGCTCTCGGCCAGCGACAGGCGCTCCTTGACCGCGCGCTCGACCCGCACCAGACCGATGCGGAAGACGTTCTCGGCCATCTCGCCGACGCAGCGGATGCGGCGGTTGCCCAGGTGGTCGATGTCATCGACGAAGCCGTTGCCGTTGCGGATATCGACCAGGGTCCGCATCACGGCAATGATGTCGGAACTGTCCCCGTGCTGCTCGGCCAGCTGCTTGGACGCCTCATCGGTGCGGGTCTTGAAGTAGACGCCGTCGTAGAGCACGCCCGGACCCTCGACCTCGTCGCGGCCGACCCGGCGGTTGAACTTCATGCGCCCCACCGCGGACAGGTCGTAGCGGTCCTCGGTGAAGAACAGGTTGTTGAACAGGTTCTGGGCCGCTTCCTTGGTCGGCGGCTCGCCCGGACGCATCATGCGGTAGATCTCGACCTGGGCCTCCAGCTCGCTGCCGGTGGGATCGATACGCAGGGTCTCGGAGATGTAGGGACCACGGTCCAGGTCATTGGTGTACAGGGTCTTGACCTGCTTGATGCCGGCCTCGCGCAGCTTCGCGACCAGCTCCTCGGTGAGCTCGTCGTTGGCATTGGCGATGATCTCGCCGCTGGCCTTGTCCACCACATTGTGCGACAGCACCTTGCCGACCAGGTAGGACTCAGGCACCACCAGGCTCTTCACCCCCGCCTTGTCCAACTCGCGGATGTGGCGGGCGGTGATGCGGCGCCCTTCCTCGACCAGCACCTCGTTGCCGATCCTGATGTCGAAGATGGCGGTCTCGCCGCGCAGGCGCTCCGGCACCAGGTCCAGCTTGATCTCGTTCTTGCCGATGTGGAAGGTGTTGGTATCGAAGAAGAT
>DATHXP010000062.1:0-5748 GCA_035459605.1 Halomonas sp.
CAGCGCAGCGGGTATCGTGCGTACCTGTGTTGCGTCAACGCGTTGTCGCAGGGACACTGGTGCGTCCACCCGCAAGATCACTGTAGCCACAAAGACGCGGTCCGTCCAGCAGCGCCTGTCAACCCCTGGCGCATTTCAAGAGATTTCCCATGACCCAGACCTCTCCTGCTTCACCCGGCACCCACAGCGTGCTGATTGGCTATCTGCTGTGGATCTTCGGATTCCTGGGCGCTCATCGCTTCTATTACGGCAGGCCGGTGACAGGCACCATCTGGTTTTTTACGCTTGGCCTGCTGGGCGTTGGCTGGCTGATCGATCTGCTGCTGATTCCCGCTATGGACCGCGAGGCCGATCTGCGCTTTCGCGCAGGCCCCATCAACTACAGCCTGGCCTGGCTGCTGCTGACCTTCCTCGGAGCGTTCGGCATTCATCGTTTCTACATGGGCAAGTGGCTGAGCGGGCTGGTTTACCTGGTGACGCTGGGCCTGTTTGGGGTGGGCGTCCTGTACGATTTCTGGACGCTCAACGATCAGATTTCACTCGCGCATGCCCGCGAGCATGCGCCGAACCAGGGCTGAGCCGTGATGCTCAGCGCTGGCCTGCCGTGGACCTTCCTGGTCGCCATCATCCTTCTGACGCTGACGCCGGGCGTGGATACCCTGCTGATCATCCGCAATACCACCCGCGGCGGGGTGCGCGATGGTGCCATGACCAGCGTGGGCATCTGCCTTGGCCTCTTTGTGCATGCGACCGTCTCGGCGCTGGGTATTGCATGGATCCTGCTGCAGTCGTCCGAGGCGTTTGCCGTCTTGAAATTTGCCGGTGCCGGCTATCTGGTCTGGCTGGGCCTGGCCAGCCTGCGGACGGCTCGGGTCGGGCGCGGACTGCCGGTGGCGGCAGCAAAGGAGGGCGTGGCGGACAGCGACGCTTGGCGCTCGCTGCGCGAGGGGCTGCTGTGTAACGTGCTCAACCCCAAGACGGTGGTGTTCTACATGGCCTTTCTGCCCCAGTTTATCGCGCCGGGGGAGGCGGCGCTGGCCAAATCGCTGTGGCTTGCCGGCGCGCACTTCGTGATTGCCAACCTGTGGCAGATTGGCGTGGCGGTCATGGTGGCACGGGCCAGCACCTGGCTTGGCAGCCGCAGCACGGCACGCTGGCTCAACGGTCTGAGCGGCGGCGTGCTGGTGCTGCTGGGCGTGAGGCTGGCGCTGATGCGCCAGCCCGGGTGAGGCGTTCTGCCGTCAGCGGCCGAGCAGCGAGGCGCCGTAGTCGCTTTCGCGCTCTGCCGAGGTTAAAAGTGAGACGCCCCGGGTGTCGCCGCCGCTGGCCAGGCTCTCGAAGATGACGCGATAGGCCAGCACCGCCTGCACATAGCTGCGGGTCTCGCGAAAGGGAATGCCTTCGACGAAAAGATCGAACTCGCCGTCGCTGTCGGCCAGCCAGCGGTCTACCCGACCGGGGCCGGCGTTATAGGCGGCCGCGGCGGCCAGGCGATTGCCCCGGTAGCGTTTGAGCATGTCGCGCAGATAGGTGCTGCCCAGGCGAATATTGAGCGCCGGATCGAGCACCCCAAAGGGGCCGGGGTCGGCAATGCCCAGCTGACGACTGAGCTGGGCGGCGGTGTTCGGCATCAGCTGCATCAGGCCGCGGGCGCCCGCCGGCGACAGCGCCTCGGGGTTGTAGGCGCTTTCGCGCCGCGCGATGGCCATCAGCAGGTAGGGGTCGACGCCGGTGGTCCTGCCCGCGCGGATAAAATCGTCACGGTAGGCCTCGGGGAAGCGCCAGGGCAGAGCGTCCCACAGCCTGGCGGCGATGGTGGTCTGCACCAGCCGCGCCGACCAGCCGCGGCGCAGGGCGTGATCGGCCATGCCGCGGGCGAGATCTGTATCCGCCCGGGCCGCCGCCCTGTACCACTCCCCGCTGGCCAGCCCCGGTTCGCGGATGCGCAGCAGCGCTTCGGTGCGCTGCACCGCCGGCAGGTCGGCCACGCGGCGGCGAAGATCGTCATCGACGGCGGTGCTTGACAGGTTGAGCGCGTAGGGCTGGTCAAGGCGGTCGGCGGCGGCGAAGGCAAAGAACTCGCGCTGGGCAGCGGCGCGCGCATAGGCCTGGCGGGCCGCTTCGTCGTCACCGAAGTGTTCCAGCGCGCGGGCTTTCCAATACAGCCAGCGAGCGTTATTCGCCGCGTCGGCGGGTAGCCGGTCGATCCAGGCCAGCACGCCGTTCCAGTCGCGCTCGCGCAGCGCCGTGCGGATGCGCAGCTCGAGCAGCGTTTCGCTGCCCAGCGCCGGCAGGACGCCGTCGACCCAGCCGTACAGCGAGTCGATATCGCGTGCCAGCACGTAGTAGGCAAGGTCATGTTCGATCGCCCGCTTGCGCTCGGCCGCTATCTCGAGGTTCGGCGCCAGGCGCTGCCATGCGGCCTGAGCGGCGGCGGTATCGGCGCGAGTGGCCTTGTGCATGATGGCCGAGTAGAGCGCGCCGTTGCCGCTGCAGTCGGGGCCGACGCAGTCCGGCAGGCCGCGCAGCGACGGCGATGACTCGCTGGCTTGCTCGAGAGCAGCAATGCCGGGCTGCCATGTCGCATCCAGCTGAGCGGCCAGGTAGTCGACCAGCCGCTGTTCGCCGCCGCGCCAGGCCAGCGTCAGGCGCTCCCAGACTTCGTCAGGACCGATAGCGCCGCGAGAGCGCAGCGTGCTGAACAGAGTGTCGCAGGCGGGCGGCTGGGAGTGGCCGGTATGCCACAGCTCGCGACCGCCCGCGGCGGCGGTCGCGGGCGAGCCTTCGAGCAGCGCGGTAAAATAGTGGCAGCGCCGCTGGGTGCCGCTGGGCTCACCGTCGGCGACCGCCAGCACCCGGTCATAGCGTCTGGCATCGCCGTAGGCCGAGATCGCCTCGCCGCGCATCCAGCCGGCCAGCGGCGAGTCGCTGTGCTGGTCGATGAAACTGAGCACCTCGTCGGGTGCTGCCCGAGGGAGGCGGCGCTTGAGCAGGTGGTATTCGACATAGCCCTGCAGCGGGTGGCCGGCAATGGCGTCGCGGTCGACCAGATGCCAGTCGCCGGCCCGAGCCGCCTGAAGCGCCTGGCGCAAGGCCCTGTCGTTATCGGCCTGCAGCGGCGAGACAAGCCACAGCAGGATGATGCAGGTCACAAGCCTGGGCAGATGTCGAGAAAAAAAACGGGCTGGCCGGTGCATAGGGTTTTCTCTTGGCTCTTTGGTTGGGCTGGCTTGGCGCTGGCATGGCGCCGGGCGTCTGGCGGCGGCAGCTGGCAAGCCGCTTGATCTGGCATCAGAGTGCCCCAATGCACGTCAGGTGGCCAGCCGGCGCGCCGGCCATCATCAAGCCAGAGGGTAGATGCCATGGCGAAATCCGGTAAGGGGCATAAAGGTTCGACCCCCATGCAGCGACTCAGGCGCCGCCCCCAGCTTCTTGCGCGCATTCGCCGAGCGCTCAAGCTGTTCGGCCCCATGATGGCCGATGTCGTGCGCGGACGCTATCGGCCGATCCCCTGGTCGGCGATGCTGTGGATGCTGGGAGCCGTCGCCTATCTGCTGTCGCCGCTGGATCTGATTCCCGACTTCCTGCTGGTGATCGGCCTGGCCGACGACGTGGTGATCGTTGGCTGGATGCTGACCCGCGTCGATCGGGCGCTGGGGGACTATCGTGCGTGGCGTGAGGCAGACATCGCTCGCTGATATATAGTCCACCGCCGATAGGCGCCGGCGCTGTCTCGATGCGTTATCTCAATGCGTTGAGCGTGGCGGATTGCCAGTTTCCGCGGCGGCGGCTAGATTGATACGAACGTTTGATTTGGTTCGAGGTGACTTTTGACGTCTGCACATACGCCCAGCAGCGATGACTGGCAGCGCGCTATATCGCGCTTCATCACGATAATCCCGCATACCCGAGAGCTCGGCGTCGAGGTCATCGCGGCCGGGGCCGACGGCGTGCGCCTGCGCCTGCCCTGGCAGCACGACCTGCTGGGCGATCCGAGCCGTGGCCTGGTGCATGGCGGCGCGCTCACCATGCTGCTCGATACCGCCTGCGGCGCGGCGGTGCTGCCGGCGCTGCCAAGCCCCGAGGTGTGTCCCACCCTGGATCTGCGCGTTGATCACTACCGTCCGGCGGTGGCAGGCCGGGCGCTTTTTGCCGAGGCGCGCGCTGTCGCTGTCTCTGTCAGCGCCTCGGTGGTCTTTACCGAAGGGCTGCTGTGGCAGCGGCGCGAGCGCCCGGTGGCGCGGTGTATTGCCAACTTCGTGCGCCTTGGAGCGCAGCGTGTTCCGCCCGGCTTCGCCGAGGCGCTGTTTGCCCCGGATACTTGCTCGGAGAACGACCATGCCTGACGCCTTTGACGATAGCGACTGGCTGGCGCGCACTCGGGAGCAGGGGGATGTCGACGCCTGGCTGGCCCGGATTCCCTACGCCCGGCGTCTGGGGATCAGCGCCGTTCCCGGCTCGGACGACGCTGGCCTGCACTTTCGCCTCGAGCCGCGCGACAGCAATATCGGCAATATTCTCCTGCCGGCGCTGCACGGCGGCGTGGTGGCCGCCTTCATGGAAACCGCCGCGACGCTGGACCTGATGCTGGCCGCCCGCGAACCGCGCCTGCCGCGCATCGTCGATCTCTCCATCGACTACCTGCGCACCGCCCGGGCCGTGCCGACCTTCGCCCGCTGCGAGCTGCTGCGTGAAGGCCGCCGCCTGGCCAACGTGCGGGTCAGCGCCTGGCAGGATGATCCCGCGGCCCCGGTGGCCACGGCGCGGCTGCATTTCGTGCTCGGCGCGCGCAAACAGGGGGCTGGAGAGTGATGGCCGCTTGAAAAGCCCAACCCTGACCCCATATTGGCGGTAATCATGAACCGGTGGCCAGCGCCACCCCATCCACCGTCGACCAGGGGGCCTTAACACGATGACCACGGCGACTCGCGAAGAAACGCTCGGTTTCCAGACCGAGGTCAAGCAGCTGCTTCACCTGATGATTCACTCGCTGTATTCCAACCGGGAGATCTTTCTGCGTGAGCTGATATCCAACGCTGCCGATGCCTGCGACAAACTGCGCTACGCGGCGCTCGACAACGATGCGCTCTATGAGGGCGACAGTGAGCTGCGCATCGAGATCGAGCATGATGCTGACGCCGGTACCGTGACCGTGCGCGACAACGGCATCGGCATGAGCCGCGACGAGGTGGTGGCCAACCTGGGCACCATCGCCCGCAGCGGTACGGCGGAATTTCTCAAGCAGCTCTCCGGCGAGCAGCAGAAGGACGCCCAGCTGATCGGCCAGTTTGGCGTCGGCTTCTATTCGAGCTTTATTGTCGCCGACGAGGTGACGGTGCGCACCCGCAAGGCGGGCGCGGAGCCCGGCGAAGGCGTGGAGTGGCGCTCGCGGGGCGAGGGCGAGTTCAGCGTGGCCGACATCGAGCGGCCGCTGCACGGCACCGAGATCGTGCTGCACCTGAAGGAAGACGCCAAGGAATTTGCCGACGACTACCGTCTGCAGAGCCTGGTGCGCAAGTACTCGGATCACATCGAAGTGCCGGTGCGCATGCCCAAGACCGAAACGGCCAGAGACGACGAGGGCAACGAGGTCGAAGGCAGCGAAGTCACCACCTGGGAGACCGTCAACGAAGCCACCGCGCTGTGGGTGCGCCCCAAGTCCGAGCTCAGCGACGAGGAGTACAAGGCCTTCTACAAGCACGTGGCGCATGATTTCGCCGATCCGCTGACCTGGAGCCACAACAAGGT
>DATHXP010000063.1:0-8700 GCA_035459605.1 Halomonas sp.
GAAAGCCTGCCCGACGACGAGCGCCAGCGCTTCTTCGAGCGCCTGGACGACGAATTCGCCGCCGACCCGGAGGCGATCGACGCGGCCTATGCGGCCTACCGCGAAGCCCGGGACAACGCCACCCTGGAGGCGCTGTTCGAGGCCTGCGAGCCGCGCCGGCAGGAGCTGTTCCGGCGCCTCAACCTGGCCCCCGACGGCACCTACGCGCTGGTGCGGATGCGTGAGGATCTGCTCGACCTGATGCGCGCGCAGCCGGCGCTTTCGGCCATCGACAGCGACTTCACCCACCTCTTTGGCTCCTGGTTCAACCGCGGCTTTTTGATGCTCAAGCGCGTCGACTGGAACACCCCAGCCTCGGTCCTGGAGAAGATCATCCGCTACGAGGCGGTCCACGAAATCCGCGACTGGGACGACCTGCGCCGTCGCCTGGACGCCCGCGACCGGCGCTGCTTCGCCTTTTTCCACCCCGCCATCGGCGACGAGCCGCTGATCTTTGTCGAGGTGGCGCTGTGCAAGGGGCTGCCGACGCGCATCCAGCCGATCCTGGCCGGAGACGCCGCCAAGGACAGCGGCGTGGAGGAGCCCGAGGAGGCCGATACCGCCGCCTTCTTCGGCATCAGCAACTGCCAGATCGGGCTGCGCGGCATCTCCTTTGGCAACTTTCTGATCAAGCAGGTGGTGCAGGAGCTCAAGCAGGAGCTGCCGCAGCTCAAGCACTTCGTCACCCTCTCGCCGGTGCCCGGTTTCGCGCGCTGGCTAGCCGAGCGGCGCAGCGCCGAGACTCTGTCACCGACGGTTCGCGAGGCTATCGACGAGATGCAGGAGGCCAGCTGGTACCGCGACGCCCAGCGCGCCGAGGCGCTGAAGGCCAGAGTTCGCCCGCTGGCCGCGCGCTACCTTGCCGAAGAGAAGAACGCCCGCGGGCTACCGCTCAACCCGGTGGCACGCTTCCATCTGGGCAACGGCGCCGAGCTGCACCGCATCAACTGGCTCGGCGACGTCTCGGATAAAGGCATAAACCAGGCCGCCGGCCTGATGGTCAACTACCTCTACGTGCTCAACGATATCGAGCGCAACCACGAGAACTATACGGCCCACGGAACCGTGGCCTGCTCCAGCGAGGTCAAGGATCTCGTGCGCAAGGCCAGGAAGCAGGCCAAGGGAGAAACCAGCAAATGAGCCACAACCTGTTCGAGACCTTCGCCCGCCGCATGCATGAACGCGGCGATGCCGACTTCATCACCACCCGCGAGGGGCGCCGCTACTCCCATGCCGACGCCCTGGTCGCGAGTGCCCGCCTGGCCGGCGCCCTGGTGGGGCTGGGCGTGGCTCCCGGCGATCGGGTGGCGGTGCAGGTCGACAAAAGCCCTGAAGCGATCCTGGTCTACCTGGCTACGCTGCGTATCGGCGCCGTCTACCTGCCGCTCAATACCGGCTACACCGGCAGCGAAATTCACTACTTCCTCGGCGATGCCGAGCCGGCGCTGTTCGTCTGCCGCCCGACTGCCGTGGATGAGGCCCGCGCCATCGCTGCCGAAACCGGCTGCCCGGCGGTGGAGACCCTGGGCTGCGATGCCGATGGCAGCCTGATGGACAAGGCTTCTGCCGCCACGCCGCACGAGACGGTAGCGCCCCGGGAAGAGAACGACCTGGCCGCCATCCTCTACACATCGGGCACCACCGGTCGTTCCAAGGGTGCCATGCTCACCCACCGCAACCTCGGCTCCAACGCCGCCACCCTGGCCAAGGCGTGGCGCTTCACCGCGGAAGACCGGCTGATTCATGCCCTGCCCATCTTCCACACCCACGGTCTATTCGTGGCCTGCAACATCACCCTGATGGCCGGCTCCAGCATGCTTTTCCTGCCAAAGTTCGATGCCGATGCGATCTTCGCGGAGATGCCCCGGGGCACGGCGCTGATGGGCGTGCCCACCTTTTATACCCGGCTGGTCGCCGACGCGCGCCTGACCCCGGAGATCACCGCCAACATGCGCCTGTTCGTCTCCGGCTCGGCACCGCTCACCGCCGAGACGCACGAAGCCTTTGCCAGGCGGACCGGCCACGCCATCCTCGAGCGCTACGGCATGACCGAGACCAACATGAACATCTCCAACCCCTACGATGGCGCTCGTCGGGCTGGCACCGTGGGCCAGCCGCTACCGGGCGTGGAGATCCGCATCATCGACCGCGAGACCGGCAGGGAAGTGGCTGACGGCGAGATCGGCATCCTTCAGGTGCGCGGCCCCAACGTCTTTATCGGCTACTGGCGCATGCCGGAGAAAACCCGCGAGGAGCTGCTCGAAGACGGCTTCTTCATCACCGGCGACCTGGCCATGATCGACGAGCACGGCTACGTGCAGATCGTCGGCCGCGACAAGGACCTGGTGATTTCCGGCGGCTTCAACGTCTACCCCAAGGAGGTGGAGGAAGAGATTGATGAGCTGGAGGGCGTGGTGGAATCGGCGGTGATCGGCCTGCCCCACCCCGACCTCGGCGAAGGGGTCACCGCCGTGGTGGTGCCGCAGCCGGGTGTTGAACTCGAAGAAGCCGAGGTGCTCGAGCACCTCCAGGATCGACTGGCCAGGTACAAGCAGCCCAAGCGCGTCTTCTTCGCCGACGCCCTGCCGCGCAACACCATGGGCAAGGTGCAGAAAAATCAGCTGCGCGAACGTTTCGCTACCACCTACCGTTAAGTCGAGCGCAAGGGCAATCGCACATCTGGAACGGATCGTATTCGATTAATAAGGCCGGCGAAGCGCCGCTGTATCCGATCAGCGCCTTTGCCGCTGATGCCGGCGTGATCCTTGGGTAGCAGGCCGGGGCCACCAAATCCAACGAGAATACGGCGATCCCCGAGCTACTGGCGGTATTATTGGCTCTGGAAGGCTGCATCGTGACCATTGATGCGATGGGCACGTAGCCCCCACCCATCGCTCAGGCCATTCGCGACCGGCAGTCTGACTCAAACGGATCTCCGAGAAAGCCGAGACGGTTCAAAGTGTTGCGCCAAAGGGCGTAGATTGGTGCAGTGAAGCGACGGTAGCATATGTGTCCTAGCTTAGTTTTTGAAATACAATCAATCACACAGGAAACGGCAGGCAGGGGAGCATAGCAGCTTGTGACGATAACGCCATCGCTATCAGTTCGCTCCTTGAGCGTAAGTTTCGGCTCCAATCGTGTCGTTAAAGACTTGAGTTTCGATGTCTATCCCGGGAAGACGACGGCGATCGTTGGCGAGTCCGGTTCAGGGAAATCGATGACCTCACTGGCCATCATGCGCCTGGTGGAGTACCTGAACGCCGAAATCACCAGCGGTTCGATACTCTTTTACAATGATCCCAATGATGACTCGCAAACGCTAGACCTGATCCAACTTTCGGACAAGGCGATGCGCAAGACCCGTGGCAAGGACATCGCCATGATCTTCCAGGAGCCGATGACTTCGCTAGACCCGGTCTACACTATCGGCGATCAGATCACCGAAGTGCTGCTGCTGCATGAAAAGCACACTCAGTTCTCGGCGCGAATCGAAGCGGTAAAACTACTGAAGCTTGTACGTCTGGCCGATGCCGAGGCTCTATTGAAACGCTATCCCCACCAATTATCCGGCGGCATGCGTCAACGGGTGATGATTGCCATGGCCCTGGCATGCAAACCCAAGGTACTGATAGCGGATGAACCCACCACGGCGCTGGATGTGACCATCCAGGCGCAAATTCTCACCATCATGCGCGATCTGCAGCAGGAGCTGGGCATGGCGATCGTCTTCATTACCCACGACATGGGCGTGGTGGCGGAGATGGCCGATCAGGTGGTAGTCATGCGCAATGGCGAAAAGGTCGAGGAGGCTGCGGTAGAGGAGATATTCGCCCATCCCCGGCACCCCTACACTCAGGCATTACTCGCGGCGGTACCCAAGCTTGGCAGCATGCAGGATGAGAGCTTGCCGCGCATGAATCCGCTGATAGTGCTGGATGGTAACGCTACAAGCACCCTCGGTGAAAGCCAGCCTCAGGATACGGCAAGAACTGATGAGGCCCCCGTCGTGGAAGTAGAGAACCTGGTGACGCGCTTCGATATTCGCAGAGGATTCCTGGGGGGCGTCAGCCATCGTGTGCATGCGGTTGAAAACGTCAGTTTCAATGTCTTTCCCGGCGAAACTTTGGCGCTAGTGGGGGAGTCGGGCTCCGGAAAATCGACGATCGGACGTACGATTCAGCAACTGCAGGCGAGTACCAGCGGCACAATACGTTTTGGCGGCAAAGCGGTGGCCTCCATGTCGCGGGCGGAAAAGATGCGTTTGCGCCAGGAAGTTCAATATATCTTCCAGGATCCGTTTGCCTCTCTGGATCCGCGGAAGACGGCCGGCTTCTCGATTGCCGAGCCCATCCGCACGCATGGCTTGTTGCGCGGCGCCAAGGCGATTCGTCATCGCGTCGATCAGCTACTGGAGCGAGTCGGACTGAGTGCCGAGCAGGCCGAGCGTTATCCGCATGAGTTTTCCGGCGGTCAGCGCCAGCGCATCTGTATTGCCCGCGCCTTGGCGTCCAAGCCCAAGTTGATTATCGCCGATGAAGCCCTGTCGGCGCTGGACGTCTCGATCCAGGCCCAGATCATCCATCTGCTGATGGAGTTGCAACAAGAGGAAGGCCTGGCCTATCTGTTCATCAGCCATGACATGGCAGTAGTGGAGTTGATGAGCCATCGCGTCGCGGTGTTGCACCTGGGGCAGATCGTCGAGCTAGGCGAGCGTCAGGCGGTCTTCAATACTCCCCACCACTCTTACACCCGCAAATTATTGAATGCCGTGCCGGTGGCCGATCCCGCCCAGCGGCGGCGGCGCACATTGCTTCAGGGCGATATTCTCAGTCCCATCCGTAAGGTGGGTGATGAACCGGAGCATCTCCCACTTGTGAAGGTTGCCGCGGGTCATTTTGCGGTGGAGGAGAAGAGCGAGGCTGCGGCGCAGCTTGCGTCTTGAGCGCTCTTCAAGGTTCGCATTACAACAACAGGAGCAACACCTCATGAAAAAAACTCAGACCTTACTCAGCCGCGTGGTGGCGGGCACGGCATTGAGTGCGGCGCTATACGCTTCCGCGCAGGCCGGATCGCTGACCGTCGCCTCGCCGCAGGACCCGGGCAGCTGGGATCCAATCGACACCTTCCTGGTCAACTGGGCCTCGGTGGCGACCAATGTTTATGATGGCCTGACCTATCGTGGCCCCGACCTGAAACTGGTGCCTGGCCTTGCCACGCAGTGGGAAGAATTCGACGACGGCAGGCATATCCGTTTCACGCTGCGCGAAGGCGTTACCTTTCATAACGGCGAGGCGTTCAATGCAGAGGCGGTGAAGTTCACCTTCGATCGACTGCTGGGTGAAGAGGGCGCTCAAGGGCCGCAGCGCTCCAATTACACGGCCATCGAAAACGTGGAGGTGATCGATGACTATACGGTCGATTTTCATCTGAGCGAGCCGGATCCGGTGTTGCTGACCAAGCTGGCCGGCTATGGCGCCATGATCGTGCCGCCGGAGTATATCACCGAGTATGGTGATGACCATTTCAATACGCATCCGATGGGTACCGGACCCTTCAAAGTGGTGGAATACAATCCGCGCGAAAACGTGCAGCTGGAAGCGTACGAAGGGCATTGGGGCGGTGCGCCAAAGCTCGATAAGGTAACGTATCGATTCATTGCCGAGCCGGCCACGGCGGTGGCGGAACTGCAGGCAGGGCGCGTGGATATCGTCATTCCTCCCACCATTCCCATCGGTATGATCAAAACGATCAATAACCATGACGGGACCAGTGTCGTCAGCGTACCCTCTCCCACGGTAGAGGCCCTGCGCTTCAACACCCAGTCCGGCATCACCACCGACGAGCGCGTGCGTAAAGCCTTGATCATGGCCGTGGATCGCCAGGCCATCATCGACTCCATCCTGGCCGGGGAGGGAGAGATGATCGCTAGCTTCCAGAGTGCTCAATCCTTTGGTAACGATCCGGAGATGGAGCCGATCCCTTATGACCCCCAGCGCGCCCGCCAACTCCTGGATGAAGCCGGGGTCGAACCGGGCACCAGAGTGCAAATCGATGTTCGTGGCAATGACGCCACCTTTGGTGAAGTCGCCCAGGTTGTGGCCTCTTATCTGCAAGGGGTGGGCATCACTGCATCCATCCAGCCCTACGAAACCAACGTATTGCTCAACGACATCATCCCGGCGGGACGTACCGGTGAAATGTTCCAGCAGAAGTGGGGTGGCTGGACGTTCGACTTCGACAATACCGCTTACCTGATGTACCACACCGGGGAGCGCTGGAACCCCTATGACAGTGATGCAAAGCTGGATGAAATGCTCGATGCCCAGCGCAGCATCACCGATCAGGACGAGCGTGAGGATCTGCTGCAGGCCATCGCGCGCTATACTCAGGATCGCGCCTTGGAAATGCCGCTCTACAGCATCAATGCCCTGTACGGTGTGCGCGATCGGGTAAAGAACTTTGAACCGGCTCCGGATAATCGCATGCGTCTGACCGATGTGGATGTTGCCGATTGATCGAAACGCTGCCCGGCCTCTTGCCATAGAGGCCGGCAAGGCAGCGGTGATACGAGCTCAAAAGAGAAAGGATCACTGTGGCCAAGTTCCTGCTGTATCGAATACTGCAAGCTATCTTCGTGGTGATTGCGGTTACCTTGATCGTATCGTTTGCGATCCGGCTAACCGGAGACCCCGCGGTGATGCTGGCGCAAGGGGCGGGCAGCATTACGGAAGCGGATCTGGAAAAGATTCGTGAGGCTCTGGGATTGAATCAATCCTTTCTGGCGCAATATCTCGATTTCCTGCGCGGTCTGCTGGTGGGGGATTTTGGACGCAGTTTCATGGGCGGAACACCGGTCAGCGACTTAATCGGTCGCGCCTTGCCGGCCACCCTGGCGCTGGCGTTCGCCTCGCTGTTCATCTCTATCGCTGTGTCGATTCCATTGGGGATCAAGGCGGCGGTCTCCCGCGGAAAATGGCCGGATCAAATGATCCGGATTTTTTCCCTGATAGGACTCTCGTTTCCCAATTTCTGGCTGGCCATCATGCTGGTGCTGCTGTTTTCCATCACCTTCAACCTGTTACCGCCTAGCGGCATGGAAGGATTTACCAGCTTCATCATGCCGGCCGCCACCATGGGCATCATCCTGACCGCCACCAATGTGCGTCTCGTGCGTACTACCATGCTGGATACTCTGCGTTCGCAGTACATCATGGTGGCGCGGGCGAAAGGCCTTTCCAATACGGTGGTGCTCTATAAACACGCTTTGCGTAATTGTTCCATCCCGCTGATCACCTATTTCGGCCTGCAGTTCGGCGGACTGTTGGGCGGCATCGTCGTGGTGGAGCGCGTGTTTAACTGGCCGGGGTTGGGTACGCTAGCTTTCGAAGCGGTGGCAGCGCGCGATTATCCGGTCTTGCAGGGGGTCATTACCGTGCTCTCGTTATTGATCATCTCTATCAACCTCATCGTTGATATTGCTTATGGCCTGGTCGACCCCAGAGTGCGCAAGGAATAACCATGACGACGGCAAGCAAGACCGACAAGCTGAAACGCTTCAAGAACCTGGAGTTCATCCTGGGAGTCCTGCTCGTCGGGGGCATTGGCCTGGCGGTGATCTTTTCGGACTGGCTGTTTCCCGGCGGCGGCACGGTGCTTGATTTGTCCCTGCGCTTGACACCACCTCTGGCCGAGCCTGGCTATCCTCTCGGTACGGATCCGCTCGGCAGGGACGTGCTTGCCCGTGTGGTTGTGGGCGGCAAGATTTCGCTCAAGGTGGGGGTGTATTCGGCGCTTGGCGCGGTGGTCATCGGTATTATCATGGGCCTGGTGTCCGGTTACTACGGCGGCTTCTTGGATATCATCGTGATGCGCTTTGCCGATGTGCAACTCGCGCTCCCCTTCATCCTGCTGGCGATCACCTTCATTGCAGTGATCGGCGGGGGGCTGACCAACATGATCATCCTGCTGATTATTTCCCAGTGGGTGCAGTACGCCCGTTTGGTCAGAGGATCGGTACTGTCGCTGCGGGATCGTGAGTTCATCCTGTCCGCAAAAGCTATCGGGGTGAAGGATATCCGCATCCTGTTCCAGCATTTGCTACCGAATCTGATGGGTCCGGTGATTGTCCTGATGACCCTGAACGTGGCAAATAATATTCTCCTGGAAAGCAGCCTGACCTTTCTTGGGCTCGGCGTTGACCCGGTAATTCCCAGCTGGGGCGGCATGCTGGCGGAAGGGCGCACTTACCTGCAAACGGCGTGGTGGGTCAGCGTCTTTCCCGGCTTGGCTATATTGTTGACCGTGTTGGGGCTGAACCTGCTTGGCGACTGGCTGCGCGATACCCTTGACCCCACCGGACGCACTTCGCTATGAGCACTTTTCCATGACTTCCTTCAAGACCGGCACATTATTCGAAGGTTCTTTTCCGCGCACCACCCGAGTGCTTCTCGAGAAATACGCTACGGCGACGTATCAGGGCTATCAGTTGGAGGCGTGGGTCTTCGACGATGAGGCTGAACGCCGAGCCACGGAAGCGGCTTTCAAGGCCGCCGGGGTTTCCGCACGGCTGCGCAGCGCCTACAAGCCTCTGGTACATTTCTTTCTGGAAGAGTTCTCCTGGAAGTCGCTGCAATCCCTGGCGATCGAATACCCCTTACTGGA
>DATHXP010000064.1:0-8270 GCA_035459605.1 Halomonas sp.
GAGGTATCGCACTTCTTCGGCAGCCTCGCGGGGGTGGCACTGCTGCTGGTCGCCGATGGGCTACGCCGCCGGCTCGACGCCGCCTGGCTGCTGGCCTGCGGTTTTCTGGGGGCGGGGATCGTCTTCTCGCTGCTCAAGGGCGCGGACTACGAAGAGGCGCTCGGACTTGCCGTTACCCTGCTGGTCCTGCTGCCGTGCCGTCGCGCCTTCGATCGCAGGACGCGTCTGCTCGCTTTGACTCCCTCGCCCGGCTGGTTGGTGGCCAGTGCGGTGGGAGTCGCCGCCTGCCTGTGGCTGGGGTTCTTCGCCTACCGCCACGTCGATTACGCCAATGATCTCTGGTGGTCCTTTGTGCTCGATGAGAACGCGCCGCGCTTTCTGCGGGCAAGCGTCGGTATCGTGCTGGTGCTGGCGGTTGTAGGATTGCGCCTGATCCTGCGGCCCGCGCCCGCGTCGTTTACCCTGCCAGGGAGCGACGATCTGGATCGGGTCGAGGGCGTGATTCAGAGCGCCGACGAAGTCGGCAGCTCCGCCTGGCTGGGGCTGCTTGGCGACAAGTATCTGCTGTTTAGCCCCAGCGGTCAGAGCTTTGTCATGTTTGGCATCCAGGGTGCCAGCTGGGTCGCCATGGGCGAGCCGGTCGGCCGAGAGGAGGAGCGGCGGGACCTGGTGTGGTCCTTCGTGGAAGTCTGTCATCGCCACGGCGGGCGACCGGCGTTCTATCAGATCACCCCCGAGGCCATGCCGATACTCGCCGAGGTGGGGCTCGCCTTCCAGAAGCTGGGCGAGCAGGCCTACGTGCCCCTCGGGCGGTTCGATCTGCAAGGCCCCTCCAGGGCCAAGCTGCGCCAGACCTGGAACCGAGGTCGCCGCCAGCGGCTCGTCTTCGAGGTCGTGGCCAAGGCGGAGGTGCCCACTATCAGCGCTGAGTTGCAGACGGTTTCCAATCAATGGCTGGGAGGCAAGCATGTCAGGGAGAAAGGCTTTTCCCTGGGGCATTTCGGTGCCGACTACATTCGTCGTTTTCCCGTTGCGGTACTGCGCCTCGAAGGGCGCATCGTGGCGTTCGCCAACCTCTGGATGACGCCGGATCGTCGCGAATTATCCGTTGATCTGATGCGCCATGTCGATGATGCACCCGGTGGGGTGATGGACCAGCTCTTCATCGAGCTGATGCTGTGGGGGCGCCAGGAAGGCTATGTGGAGTTCGATCTAGGCATGGCACCGATGGCAGGGCTGGAAGCGCGGACGTTGGCGCCCAGGCTGTCCCGAGCCGGCGCGCTCATATTTCGTCATGCCGAACATTTCTACAACTTTCAGGGGCTGCGCGCCTACAAGGAGAAGTTCGACCCGGTCTGGCGCCCCCGCTATCTGGCGGCACGCCCCGGGGTCGAAATGGCGCGAGCGCTGGGGGATACGGCGCTGATCGTCAGCGGTGGCATGAAGGGCTTGATGAGCCAGTGAGCAAGACAAAGCTGCTCACTGGTGACTATCGTCTTGCTACAGCACATCCTGGCCGACCTCACCCTGCCGCTCCGCTGGTTCAATACAACCCGCACCGGCGCCATGTCGCGGTGCAAATGAACCAGGCGGCTTGCCGGCAAGATGCCGTGGCGCACCTTCATATCCACCCAGAAAGGCCATGCACCGCATTTGTGCCATGCTCGTTCCGCCTCGCAGCGGGATATGGCACGTTTCTCGCTTGTGATCCTGATAAGCACTGGTGGGCACAGGATCTCGCCAAATGGAAACGGCTCTACGGACTTTTGTTTCGACCTGGGCGCCATGGATTATATTGATCCTCGCAGCCGCGGCGTTCGCCATGTGGCGCCTGCGCTTTCGCCGCGGTGATCGCGCGGGTCCGCCCGAGCGTGCGCCGTCCGGCGCCGGCGCCAAGGCCCCGCAAGGCTCGCCATCGCTGCTCGCGCTGTGGTGGGTCGTGCTCGTTTTTCTGCTGGCCTGGAACATGGCCGGCACGTTTTCCCATCGGCAGACGAAAACCGTCGCCAAGATTCCCTACAGCGTATTCATTTCCGAAATCAAGGCGGGCAATGTCGAGCGGGTCGAGCTCCGGGGCAGCGAAATCGCCGGCACGCTGACCCGGCCGCGCGACTGGAACACCCATACGGGCCTGCTGCTGCCATTGGCGACCGAGCCCGCCGCTACGCAGCCGAAAAACGCAGCGCCCGCGAAGGCCGCCAAACAGGTCGGCGGCGATAACAACAGCGGTAAAAACGCGATAAAGGCGGCATCGCCGGTGCGGGTGGACCGCTTTTCCACCGTCTTTCCCAGCGCGGTCGGTGATCCGCGGCTCCTGCCCTTGCTGGAGCAGCATGGGGTCGAGATCGCCGCCGTGGCGAAAACGCCGCGCTGGATCGACTCCCTGCTCGGCATGCTGCTACCCACCGCCTTGCTGGTCGGGTTTTTCTGGTGGATGGGCCGGCGCGCCATGAGCCAGCAGCAGAGTATTTTCGGCGCCGGCAAATCGACGGCGCGGCGCTTTGACCGCGAGCAGGCACCCAGCGTGACCTTCGCCGATGTGGCCGGCGCCGACGGCGCCAAGGGACAGCTTCAGGAAATTGTCTCCATTCTCAAGCACGCCGAGCGCTATCGTGCGCTCGGTGCCCGCATTCCCCGCGGGGTGCTGCTCGCCGGACCGCCGGGCACGGGCAAGACGCTGCTTGCCCGCGCCGTGGCCGGCGAGGCGCAGGTGCCTTTCTTTTCCATCAGCGGCTCGGAGTTCGTCGAGATGTTTGTCGGCGTCGGCGCGCGCCGGGTGCGTAATCTGTTCAAGGAAGTGAAGGAGTCGGCGCCCGCCATTCTGTTTGTGGACGAACTCGATGCCGTGGGGCGCCGCCGTGGCGCCGGCCTCGGGCAGGTCAACGACGAGCGCGAACAGACCCTGAATCAGCTCCTCGTCGAGATGGACGGTTTCGACGCCCGGGTCAACGTGATCGTGCTCGCCGCGACCAATCGGCCCGACGTGCTCGATCCGGCCTTGCGCCGCCCCGGCCGCTTCGATCGGGATGTCGTCGTCGGCCTGCCCGACCTCGCGGGGCGGCGCGGCATCCTGGGTATTCATACGCAAAGGCTGAGCGTGGCGGACGATGTCGATCTCGATGCGCTGGCCGCCATCACCATGGGTATGAGCGGCGCCCAGCTTGCCAATCTGTGCAACGAAGCGGCGCTGATGGCGGCCCGTGAAGATCATGAGCGCATTTATCGCCGTGATTTTGAAGCGGCGCTGGATCGCATCGTGCTGGGTGACGTGCGCCCGCTGGTGCTCGATGACGCCGCCCGTCGCGTCATCGCCTACCATGAAGGCGGCCACGCGATCACCGCCTGGCTCACCCCCGAGGCCGATCCGGTGCACAAGGTCACCATCGTGCCCCACGGCATGGCGCTTGGCGTGACCGAGCAGCGGCCCGCGGAAGACCACTACAATCTGTCACGGGAATATCTCACCGCCCGCCTGCAGGTGATGCTGGGCGGACGTGCCGCCGAGGAAACGGCCATCGGCGCCATTTACCACCGGCGCGGAGAGCGATCTGATCGAGGCGACGCGGCTGGCAAGGCGCATGGTGACCACCTGGGGCATGAGCGAACTGGGCCTCGCCGCCTACGAATCCTCGAGCGAGGATCGCTTCCTCGGCTATGAGCTGGGCCGCAGCCGGCCCTACAGCGAAGATACCGCGCGGCGTATCGATGCCGAGGTCGATCGCCTGCTGGATGAAAGCCATCGGACGGTGCGTGGCCTGCTCGCCTCGGCGCGCGACCGCCTGGACCGACTGGCCAGCGCGCTGCTGGAGAAAGAAACGGTCGAGCACGCCGAACTGGTGCAGCTGCTCGGCGCGCGGCCGGGCATCACACCACCTCCTGGAGAGCCGCGATGTCCCGCTCCGCTTTCGAAGTCGTCTTCGCGCCAGTAAAGGCCGGTGCGTGTGCGGGAGCTGCAATGCTGTGCCTTGCCGGCCCGGCGAGCGCCGCCAGCAATTTCCTGGCACCGCTCGGGGGCATCGCGGAGGCCGAGTTCACCCACCTGATCCGCGTCACGCTGGTCACGCTGATCGCCATCGTGCCGGTGCTGATTGGCGTGCCGCTGATCCTGTGGCGCTACCGGCGCGGCAACAGGCGCGCCGCCTACCGGCCCGAGTGGACATTTTCTAAGCCGCTCGAGGTCGCGATGTGGGGCGTGCCGGTCGTCATCATCTGCATCCTCGGCTACTGGCTGTGGCACGAGACGCTGAAGTTCGATCCGTACAAGCCGCTGGGCGCCGATCCGCTGCAGGTGCAGGTCGTCGGCCTCGACTGGAAGTGGCTGTTTATCTATCCCGAACAGGGCATCGCCAGCGTCGGCGAGCTGGCCATTCCGGTGGGCCGTCCGGTGTCGCTGCGCCTGACCACGGATACCGTCATGCAGAGCTTCATGGTGTCGGCGCTGGCCGGGCAGATCTACGCCATGGCGGGCATGGAGACGCAGCTCAACTTCATCGCCGACCGTCCGGGCACGGCCGTGGGCCAGAACACCCAGTACAGCGGCGACGGTTTTGCCAAGCAGAAGTTTACCCTGCGTGCGCTTCCCGAGGCTGACTGGAACATCTGGACAAGCGAGGCGCAAGAAGCGCCGCTGGCGTTGAGCGCGCGCACCTATGAGCGCCTGGCGCGGCGCGGATCGCTGGCCGAGGCGCGCGCGGCGCTGGCACCCGGGCAGGATGCGGGGCCGCTGCTGTTTGCGTCTGTCCAGCCGGGGCTTTTCAAGCGCATCCTGCAGCGCTACCACGATGGCACCTCGGTGACCGCAACGCGGCAGCCCGGCGCCCCCGCCTATCATCCGGGAGGCGCGCATGACTGATCCGATCTTTGGCCGCCTGCAGTGGTCGAGCCTGTCGGTGCATGAGTTCATCGCCGACCCCAGCGTCAGCGCCGCCGTCGCCGCTGGTGCCGGCTTGATCGTGGTGATCGGCGCCGTCGCGCTGCTGTGGGCGCTCACCCGGTATCGTCTCTGGGGCCCGCTGTGGCGCGACTGGCTCACCAGCGTCGATCACAAGAAGATCGGCATCATGTACATCGTGCTGGCGCTGGTGATGATGGCGCGCGGCGTGATCGAAGGCGTGGTGATGCGCGCGCACCAGGCCACGGCGCTTGGCGGCGGCTTTCTCTCCGCCGATCATTTCGCCCAGCTGTTCAGCACCCATGGCACCATCATGATCCTGTTTGTCGCCATGCCCCTGCTCATCGGCCTCATCAACTATGTCGTGCCGCTGCAGATCGGCGCGCGCGACATGGCCTTTCCGGTGATGAACCAGGTCAGCCTGGGGCTGACCACGGCAGCGACGGCGCTGATCATGGTCTCGCTCGTCGTCGGCCGCTTCGAGACCGGCGGCTGGTCGGCCTATCCGCCCTACACCGGCGCCGCTTTCAGCCCCGATGCGGGGCCCGACTACTGGATCTGGGCCATCGTGCTCTCGGGCATCGGCACTACGCTCACCGGGATCAATTTCGCGGTCACCATCTACAAGCTGCGCGCGCCGGGTATGCACTTCATGCGCATGCCGATGTTCACCTGGACCGCGCTATGCACCGCCATCATGATCGTCTACGCGCTGCCGCCGCTGACCGCCGGCGCGCTCATGTTGGCGCTCGACCGCTACCTCGACTTCCACTTCTTCACCAACGACCTCGGCGGCAACATGATGAACTACGTCAACATCTTCTGGATGTTCGGCCACCCCGAGGTCTATATCGTCGTGCTGCCCGCGTACGGCGTGTATTCGGAAATCTCCTCCACCTTCGCCGCCAAGCCGCTCTACGGCTACCGCTCGCTGGTGATCGCCACCATGGCGATTGCGGCCATCTCGTTCACCGTGTGGCTGCACCATTTTTTCACCATGGGGCAGAGCGCCAGCGTCAATATCGCCTTCGGTATCGCCACCATGATCATCGCCGTGCCCACCGGCGTCAAAGTGTACGACTGGATGGCCACCCTCTACCGCGGGCGGGTGCGCATCACCGCGCCGATGATCTATCTGATCGGCTTCTTCATCCTGTTCATGGCGGGCGGGCTGACCGGCGTGATCCTGGCCAATCCGACGGTGAACTTTCAAGTGCACAACACGCTGTTTCTGGTGGCCCACTTTCACAACGTGCTGATTCCCGGAACCCTGTTCGGCATGCTCGCCGGGATCCACTACTGGTTTCCCAAGGCCTTCGGTTTCCGTCTCGACGAACGCCTTTCGCGGCGCGCCGCGTGGCTGTGGATCATCGGTTTCAGCCTGGCCTTCCTGCCGCTGTACTGGCTCGGCCTGCTCGGCATGCCGCGCCGCTCGGCCAGCTTTGCCGATCCGGCGTTTATGCCGTGGATGCTGGTGGCACTGGTGGGTGCGCTGGCGGTCTTGGCTGCGCTGGTGACCATGGTGCAGATGGGCTGGGTCAGCATCCGCGATCGCGCGCGGCTGGCGGTACCGATCGGCGACCCCTGGGACGGGCGCACGCTGGAATGGGCGACCGCCGCACCGCCGCAGGAGTGGAACTTTGCCGCCACGCCGGTCGTGCACGCGCTTGACGCCTTCGCCGTCGAGAAGGCCGAGGGCCGCCCCTATCAGCCGGCGCGGCATTACCAGGACGTGGATATCGCCAACGACACGGCGATGGGCGTGGCGGTGTGTGTCGCCGCCACGCTGATGGGCTTCGCGCTGGTGTGGTGGATAGGGTGGCTGGCGATTCTCGGCGCGCTGGCCATTGCCGCCACCGTGATCGCGCGCAGTTTTCGCACCGACACGGTGCGCATCATCCGGGCCGCGGAACTGGAGCGCGCGCATCGCGACTGGCTCGACCGCGTGGCGCAGACCCGCGCGGTCACCCGTGACGGGGAAATCTCCGCCGACAACCGCGGCCGCGCCGCAGCGGACGTCGTGCCATGATCGGCGAAATGCTTCATCCCGGCCTCAATCTCGGCGCGGCGCACGGCGAGGCGCACACGCGCTCGGAACCCGTGCTGTTTGGGTTCTGGGTCTTTTTGATGAGCGATCTGATCCTCTTCGGCGTCCTCTTCGCCACCTACGTGTCGATGCGCAACGCCACCGCGGGCGGACCCGGCCCCCGCGAGCTGTACGACTTCATCAGCATCGCGATGCAGACCGGACTGCTGCTGCTCAGCAGCCTCACCTACGGTTTTGCCTGTCTGGCCCTCAAACACGGCGGCGGCCGGCGCAGCGGGCTGGTGGCGTGGCTGGTCGTCACCGCCGTGCTGGGCGCCGGCTTCCTGGGCTTCGAGCTGGCCGACTTTTACAGCGTGGCGCAGGCCGGCGGTGTGCCCTCGCGCAGCGGCTGGCTGTCGGCGTATTACGCGCTGGTCGGCCTGCACGGCACCCACATTACCGTCGGCCTGCTGTGGATGGCGGTGATGCTGGTGCAGATCGGTGCGCTCGGTCTGAGCCACCGCGTCAAGACGCGGCTGCTGATGCTGGGCCTGTACTGGCATTTTCTCGACCTGGTATGGGTCGCCATTTTTTCCATTGTGTTTCTCGCGGGGGTGGCATGAAAGACGCAGAGGCACAGCGCGAATTGCGCAGCTACCTCACCGGCGGAGCGCTGTCGGTGGCACTCACGCTGCTGGCCTTCGCCGCAGTGCTGTGGTTCGACCTCGCCCGCGCCACAGCGCTGACCATCGTCGCCAGCGCAGCCGTCGCGCAGCTCATCGTTCAGGTGCGCTATTTCCTGCACATCGACCTGAGCCGGCAAAAGCGCGAGGACCTGCAGCTGATCCTGTTTTCGCTGCTGCTGCTCACGCTCATGGCTGGCGGCACGATCTGGATCATGGGCAGCCTGGCCGGACGCATGCACTGATATTCCGGGAAGGCGCTGGCGGGGCGCGTGCTGGCGGTCGGCAGGCAGCGATGATCAGTGGTCACCGGTTTCAAAGGTTCTTCCGGCCGCGTCACCATCGACAGGCCGGGTTCACAGCAGACGAGGTCACACCATGATCACCAACGTAAAGCTCATCAAGAAGGAAACCGTCGCCACAGACACCGTGGCGTTCCATTTCAGCAAGCCCGACGGCTTCGAATTTCGCGCCGGCCAGTTTGCCGATTACACGCTCATCGATCCGCCGGAGACCGACGCAGAAGGCAACGTGCGGGGGTTCTCGCTGGTGCAGGCACCGTTCGAACCCGATCTGGTGGCCGCCACCCGCATGCGCGACACGGCATTCAAACGGGTGTTGAAGAATCTGCCCATCGGCACGGAGCTGAAACTGGACGCGCCCTACGGCG
>DATHXP010000065.1:0-2327 GCA_035459605.1 Halomonas sp.
CCAGACGCTCTTCCAGATCCTTGATCTGGTGGGAGAGGGCCGACTGGGTCAGGTGGACGCGTTCGGCAGCCTCCACCAGAGAGCCTGCATCGCGCAGGGCGACAAGCGTACGAAGGTGGCGGAGTTCGAGCATGGTCTTGATAGATATTCATGTTGAAGGTTAAAAGATTTAGTTTGATTCAGCAGCCGTTGACAAGCGAGGCTGCTGAACAACATTCATGGATACGGAATAATAGCATGATTATTTCTCACCATGCCGGCTATTCGCGTCTTCGCCCAGGCCTGCCCCGACAAGCACCGATAGCGAAATATTAACCCGGCAAGCATTTATGTCGGGTTAATAGCGGTACAGGGAGGTACCGCCGCCGGTCGAAGACCGGCGCGAGCCAGCGCAGCACCAGCAGATTCACACATCTGCGCCCGTGTTGCGCTGGCGATAATCAAAGAGGTCAGGATGACCTATTTGATTGCCGAATTAATAACAGGCTGGCGGTTGCACCAGACCGAGCGTGAGTCAGTCGCCGGACATCGGCGCCGGCGGCTGGTATTGTGTCGGCCGTGATTGTCATCTGCATGGTTCACTGAACAAGGAGCTCTTCATGCCTCGAATCACCCGCGCCAGCGCCCTGCTGTCCGTTATGGCACTGATGCTAACGGTGCAGGGCTGCGTCAGCCATCCTTCCACGCCTCCTGCGTCCGCGTCTGCGCCGCCGGCGGTGGTGGACGCAGGCGACGCGAGCCCCGTCGGCGCCTCGCCGGAGATGAAGGCGCCGCTGCTGCCGTCGCTGCTGTTTCCCGGCCGAGGAAACGCCTTCACCGGGTGGCGCTGCATCCCGGCCCAGAACCTGGTGACGACCCGCGACGGCGACCAGCTGCGGCTGTGGTCGGCCCACGGTGCCTGGCAGCTGGACCCGGCGGTGGTCGCCAGCGGCGAACGCTATCAGCAGGGCGATCTGAGCTTCTGGGCCAAGGGAGCCGAGGCCACGGTGGAGAGCCGCCGCGGGCGGCTGAGCTGTAAGCAGAACGTCCAGCAGGACGCGCTGACGCGCCAGCAGTTTTCCGGCGTGATGTTTCGCGCCCAGGGCAACGAGCCGGGCTGGCATCTGACGCTGGCCAACGACGTGCCCGAGATCTTTCTGTCGCTTGACTACGGCGACCGCGAGATCACGCTGCCGTACCGGGTGGTGGCGATGGACAACGCCGCAGGCCGCGTCGAGCTGGCCAGCGGCCAGGCAGCGCGCCCCTTTAGCGTGCGCATCGAGGCCCGGGCCTGTTTTGACGACATGAGCGGCCAGCCCTGGCCGGCGCGTGTCAGTTTGACGGTCAACGGCAAGACCTATCGCGGATGCGGGCAGGGCATCGCACCCTGAGGCGTTCGCGGCCGCCGCTCGGCGCGGCCTGATCGCCGATGAGCCGATGCATAGCGATCAGACGCCGCCCGGTCTGGCCCAGGCCGGGGCGGCGGCAAGAATACGCGGCTGTACCGGACAGTCGTCGCGATGGGCGCCGGGCAGGTAGCCGGTGCTCATCAGCATCTCGCGGACGATTTCCGGCCCGGTAAAGCGAAAGGTGCGCCGAAACAGCTTGACCCATTGTTCATGGGACAGCGGATGGTGGTGCTCCAGCCAGTCGTGGAAGCCGCCGTGGCTGTCGCGCAGCGTCTGGATGACCCTGGCGTTGTGGATCACCGCATCAATCTTCAGCCGGTTGCGGATGATGGCGGCGTCGTTCAGCAGGCGCTGCCGCTCGGCATCGCCGAAGGCCGCGACGCGGTCAACTTCGAAACCCTCGAAGGCCGTGCGAAAGGCGCTGCGCTTTTTCAATATTGTCAGCCACGACAGGCCCGCCTGGTTGATTTCCAGCGCCAGCAGCTCGAACAGCTCGACTTCCCCCGAAACGGGAAAGCCGTACTCGTGATCATGGTAGGGGCCGTGCTGTGGGTGGCCGGGGGCGGTGTCGCAGTAGTGGCTCATGTGCGCCTCGCGGGGTAGCGGCGGGCCGGTAAATGATCGACAATCGTACCCAGCATGCCACATAACCGTACCGAAGGGAGTGATGTCCACCATGAAAGCGCTTTATCGCTCGCTGCTGCGCGCCGGCCTGCTGGCCGCCATCGCCGGCCCCGTGTGGGCCGGACCCGCATTGACCATGCACAAGGATCCCAACTGCGGCTGCTGCACCGCCTGGGCCGATCACCTGGAGGCCGCGGGCTTCGAGGTGGAAAGCATCGACAGCCGCGACATGCGCCGGGTGAAGATCGAACACGGGCTGACCCCGGAGCTTGCCTCTTGCCACACCGCTACCGTGGAGGGCTACGTGATCGAGGG
>DATHXP010000066.1:0-3003 GCA_035459605.1 Halomonas sp.
AAGCGCAATATCCTGCGCACCCTGGCGTCGCTTGGCTGCCGGCTGACCGTGGTGCCGGCCACGACATCCGCGCAGGAGGCGCTGGCGCTGCAGCCGGACGGGGTGTTCCTGTCCAACGGCCCCGGCGACCCCGAGCCCTGCGACTACGCCATCGAAGCCATCCGCGAGCTGCTCGGCTCCGGCGTGCCGATCTTCGGTATCTGCCTGGGGCATCAGCTGCTGGCGCTGGCCAGCGGTGGGCGCACGCTGAAAATGAAGTTCGGCCATCACGGCGCCAACCACCCGGTTCAGGAGCTGGCCACCGGCAGGGTGCTGATCACCAGCCAGAACCACGGCTTCGCCGCCGACGAGGCGACGCTGCCCGACACCCTGCGCGCCACCCACCGCTCGCTGTTCGACGGCTCCCTGCAGGGGATCGAGCGCACCGACGCGCCGGCCTTCAGCTTCCAGGGGCACCCTGAGGCGAGCTCCGGACCGCACGACGTCGCTTCGCTGTTTGGCCGCTTCATCGAGATGATGCAGGCCCGGCGCTGACCCCGCGCCCAATCGTCGCTCCTTGTCCGTCACTTTCTCAGCGGGAAGCACCATGCCCAAACGTACCGACATACACAGCATCCTGATCATTGGCGCCGGCCCCATCGTCATCGGCCAGGCCTGCGAGTTCGACTATTCCGGCGCCCAGGCCTGCAAGGCGCTGCGCGAGGAGGGCTACCGGGTCATCCTGGTCAACTCCAACCCGGCCACCATCATGACCGACCCGGCCATGGCCGATGCCACTTATATCGAGCCGATCACCTGGCAGGTGGTGGAGAAGATCATCGAGGCCGAGCGCCCCGACGCCGTCCTGCCCACCATGGGCGGGCAGACCGCGCTCAACTGCGCGCTGGATCTGGACAGACACGGCGTGCTCGAGCGCTACGGCGTGGAGATGATCGGCGCCAACGCCGACGCCATCAACATGGCCGAGGACCGCGATCTGTTCGACCAGGCCATGAAGCGCATTGGCCTCGAGTGCCCCAAGGCCAAGATTGCCCACAGCATGGAGACGGCCCGGGAGATCCAGGCCGAGCTCGGTTTTCCGGTGATCATTCGCCCCTCCTACACCATGGGCGGCTCCGGCGGCGGCGTGGCCTACAACAAGGAGGAGTTCGAGGAGATCTGCCAGCGCGGCTTCGAGCTGTCCAACAACCATGAGCTTTTGATCGACGAGTCGCTGCTGGGCTGGAAGGAGTACGAGATGGAGGTCGTGCGCGATCGCAACGACAACTGCATCATCGTCTGCTCCATCGAGAACTTCGACCCTATGGGCGTGCACACCGGCGACTCCATCACCGTGGCGCCGGCCCAGACGCTGACCGACAAGGAGTTCCAGATCATGCGCGACGCCTCGCTTGCGGTGCTGCGCGAGATCGGCGTCGAGACCGGTGGCTCCAACGTGCAGTTTGGCGTGGATCCCGAGACCGGGCGCATGGTGGTCATCGAGATGAATCCGCGGGTGTCGCGCAGCTCGGCGCTGGCCTCCAAGGCCACCGGCTTCCCGATCGCCAAGATCGCCGCCAAGCTGGCGGTGGGCTACACCCTGGACGAGCTGCAAAACGATATTACCGGCGGGGCGACCCCGGCCGCGTTCGAGCCGGCCATCGACTATGTCGTGACCAAGATTCCGCGCTTCACCTTCGAGAAATTTCCCCAGGCCAACGATCGCCTGACCACGCAGATGAAGTCGGTGGGCGAGGTGATGGCCATCGGTCGCACCTTCCAGGAGTCGCTGCACAAGGCGCTGCGCGGCCTGGAGACCGGCAACGACGGCCTCGACCCCAAGTTTCCTGAGTACAAGTTCGGCGAGTTCGCCGACGCGGCCCTGGCGACCATCAAGGGCGAGCTGCAAAATGCCGGCGCCGAGCGCATCTTCTACCTGGCCGATGCCCTGCGCGCCGGCATGAGCGTCGATGAGCTCTACGCGCTGACCCGAATCGACCCCTGGTATCTTGTGCAGATCGAAGATCTGATCAGGGATGAGGCCGAGCTTGCCAGGCGTGCCCTGTCCGAGCTGTCGCCGCGCGAGCTGTACGCGCTCAAGCGCAAGGGCTTTTCCGATGCGCGACTGGCCTCGCTGCTGGGCGTTTCCGAGAAGGAGTTTCGGCGCACGCGCCAGAAAGCCGGCGTTCGTCCGGTCTACAAGCGGGTCGATACCTGTGCCGCCGAGTTTGCTTCGGATACCGCCTACCTGTACTCCACCTATGAGGAGGAGTGCGAGGCCGCCGTGTCCGATCGCCGCAAGATCATGGTGCTGGGCGGCGGCCCCAATCGTATCGGCCAGGGGATCGAGTTCGACTACTGCTGCGTGCACGCGGCGCTGGCCATGAGCGAAGACGGCTATGAGACGATCATGGTCAACTGCAACCCCGAGACCGTCTCCACCGACTACGACACTTCGGACCGTCTCTACTTCGAGCCGGTGACGCTCGAAGACGTGCTGGAGATCGCCGACAAGGAGCAGCCGGCGGGCGTGATCGTGCAGTTCGGCGGCCAGACGCCGCTGAAGCTGGCGCGCGAACTCGAAGCCGCCGGCGTGCCGATCATCGGCACCAGTCCTGACGCCATCGACCGCGCCGAGGACCGCGAGCGCTTCCAGCAGATGATCGACAAGCTGGGCCTCAAGCAGCCGCCCAACGCCACCGCGCGTAGCTTCAAGGAAGCCTTCGCCAAGGCCGAGGCCATCGGCTATCCGCTGGTGGTGCGCCCCAGCTATGTGCTCGGCGGGCGGGCCATGGAGATCGTCTACGACGCCGCCGAGCTCGAGACCTACATGACCCACGCGGTCAAGGTGTCCAACGATTCGCCGGTGCTGCTCGACCGCTTCCTCAACGCCGCCGTCGAGATCGACATCGACGCGGTGAGCGACGGCCAGCGGGTGGTGATCGGCGGCATCATGCAGCACATCGAGCAGGCCGGCGTGCACTCCGGCGACTCGGCCTGTTCGCTGCCGCCGTACTCGCTGCC
>DATHXP010000067.1:0-3461 GCA_035459605.1 Halomonas sp.
GGCCAGATAGCGGCGGCACTCCCCGGTGGGCAGGATGACGTCGACGGGCTCCTGGGGCACGATGCGCCCGAGCCAGCGCGAGGCAAGCGCGATCCGCCAGCCTTCCAGCCAGAGGCGCGGCCATTGGGACAGGTCCACGCCGAGAAACTGCCAGGAATTCCCTCCCCGGCCGGGGTTGTCCGATCGTGATTCAGTCACGCGGCATGCTCCTCAACGATTCGACCTGCCAGATGTGCCAGGGCGTGGCCCCCGCGCCTCCCTGGCCCTGACCACCCCGGGGGGATGTATTGACCCAGGCGGTACGCCGGTAACGCCGTCCGTTCTCGAACGTCACCACGGCATCCAGCCGGAAGACGCTGGTCCCTGCCCCCTGGCCGATCTGCTCTGCGGACAGTGCCGAAAAATCCACCCTGGCCTGCCCTTCATCCCTGGCCTCATCCCTGGCGAGCGCCAGCTGTGACGCCAGCTGATGATCGCCGTCCGCCAGCACTTCAAGCACTGCCAGGGGGGCCGAGGCGGGGTCAACCATGATCTGGTACACGCTCCAATGCGCTACCAGGAGGCGGGAAACACTAGCATAAATATCTGGGGTGATCCCAGGAACCTGTCGCAGGTCGTCGACGGTATAAAAGGGGGCGTGGCGAAAGTCCGAGTCGTCGCCGCTGGCCGCGAGCTCCCCATCGGGGGGGCTGCGCCAGGCGATCACGCGTTCGGCGAGCTGCCTTGCCTCTGCAGGTGGCAGATTGGCGCCGATGCGGAACAGCAGCTCGAGCAGTTCGGCCTCGGCGTGATTGATGTCGATCAGGCCGGTCACCGGCACGATCTCGACCGATACCGGCGTCTGGCCGACCGTGACCTCACGTCGCTCCAGCGCCACCAGACTTGGGCCGTGGTTCCACAGCCAGGCGGCGGCGACCGCAATAGCACCATCGCCGAGGGCGCGGGCCTCGGTGGTCTGCTTGTGGACCTGCACTACGCGGGTATCGGTGCGGGTCATCTGACTGAGCGACAGCGCCAGCGCCGCCAGGGCAGCGGTGATCCAGAGCACAGCGACCAGCGCCAGGCCGCGCTCACGACGCGGTGTTTTGTTCGGCGGGCTAGGGCGCAGCACGATGACCTCCCAACCAGACCACCATTTCCGGCCAGTGACGCTCCTCGACCACCACATTCAGGCGCAGGGCGAGCGGATAGGCACGCGGCTCGTCCCAGCTCTGGCGCCAGTCGTCTTCGCCCTCATGACCGAGGTAGGCGAGACGGAAGCTGTCGAGCCGTGGCAGCAGCACGACGGTTTCCGCATTGCCCCAATCCGGCGACCAGTCGGGGTCTGCCCGCCACGGCAGGATGGCCACCGCCAGCTGCCCGTCTTGCGCATCGAAGGCCAGGTGCATGAGATGAACGCCGCCGGGGCCCTGGTAGCCGGACAGATTGCCGACGAAGGTCAGCTCCTGCTCGTTACCCTGGAAATACGGGTTGCTTGGCAGCTCATCGCCGCCCGGCGGAAAGACCACCAGCGATTGGCTGAGGGTCTGGTGGAGAAAGCCGCCGACGATGCGCAGGTCGGCATTCGCATCGACGCGTTCGGCGGTGCGGGAGTAGGTGTTGCCCATGGTGCCCATGGCGGCGACCAGTGCCAGCGAGATCAGCGAGAACAGCACCAGCGAGAGGATTACCTCGACCAGGGTAAAGCCGGCCTGCTGGCGTGGCCGGATGACTGGTCGAACGATGGGTCGTCTGGCAGAGCCGGCGCGCATCATGGACGGGCCTCGGGAAGTACGCTGGCGATCCGGATTTCGCCGCTGCTCCAGGTGATCTGTACCTGCACGTCGTAGAGCATCCAGCTGATCTGGTCACGATCCTCGCCGGCCGGCGGGCGCTCGGCGGCCTCGATCCGCCAGCTGTAGCCATTGTCGAGCTCGCCGCTGCGCACCATGCCGCCCGGCGGGACGCTGCGGTAGTTGTTCAGGACCGATTCGGCCAGTACCAGCGCGTAGGTCTGACGCTCTCCTTCGACCGTCGCCCGCACGCTGCCGCCGGCGGCCTGGTAGATGACGGCCATCGTCATGGCGAGTATGACGAAGGCGACCAATGCCTCGAGCAGGGTGAAGCCGCCCTGCCGGCGCCGCATGCTCCCGCCCTTGTGCCGCATGCCCCCAAGCGGGGCCGCTGCGGCCTTAGGGGGCCACATCGAGGGGCTCCTGCGAGACGCGGCCGGTCAGCCAGTCGACCCGCACCCGGGTGCCGGCGCCATTGGGCCGCTGAATCCGGATCGAACCACCGGTGGACGAGCCATCGGGGTAGAAGCGGATCTGTACCACCCGGCCGTCGACCACTTCCTGCTGGGCGACGATGGCCTCGATGTCGTAGCCCTCGGGCCACTCGCCGGCCGCTTTCGGCGGCACGCCGTAGCGCCGCTGCTCCATGTCGAGTTGCAACACGGCCGGCTCGCCACTGGCCATGGCCTTGAGCCGGGCGGCGCTCGCCTGTTCCACCAGGCCACGCACCAGGGCGTGATAGGACACACTGGCCTGCAGCTTCTGGTAGGCGACCGGCATCAGCGCCAGCAGCAGGCCGACCACCGCGAAGGCGACCAGCATCTCAAGCAGGGTGAAGCCCGACGACGAATGGGGGCCGCACAGCCGAACGCGCCCACCGCGAGACACGGTGGGCGACGTGACCTCCGGCTTGGCGGCGAACCTGGTGTTCGGCGCGCCTCCCGGGAACAAACGGCGCGACTCAGTCGGCATGGCAAACCGAATCAGCGCAGCCCAATATCGGCGTTCTCGCCCTCGCCACCTTCGGCATTGTCGGCACCGAGCGAATAGATGAGCACATCGCCGTGCTCGTCCGGATACCGGTAGTGATAGGCGTTGCCCCAGGGATCGACGGGTACTTCCCGCTCCTTGAGGTAGGGACCGTTCCAGCCGCGGGCCGAGGCCGGCGGCTGCACCAGTGCCTGCAGCCCTTCCTGTTGGCTGGGGAAACGGCCCACATCGAGGTTGTAGAGCTCGGTTGCCTGTCGCAGATCCTGAATCTGCAGGGCGGCGGTCTTGCTCTTGGCACCACCCAGCTGCTTGAGCACCTGGGGACCGACCAGCCCGGCCAGCAGGCCGAGGATGACCAGCACCACCAGCAGCTCGACCAGGGTCATACCGGACTGTCGTCCGTAGTGTGTGTTGAATGTGCGCATGTGTCTTTGTCCTACATCGCCAAGGTGTTTACAGAGAGGATCCCGAGCAGGATCGCGGTGATGATCGTACCGATGATCGTGCCGAGACCAAGAATAAGGATGGGTTCGATCAGCGTCATGCCGCGCTTGATGACCTGCTGCACGTCGTTGTCGTTCATGCGGGCGATATCCAGCAGCATGTCTTCGCTGCGACCGGTTTCCTCGCCGACCTTGAGCATCTGGATGGCGGCCTCGGCGAACATGCCGGTCTTGGCCAGGGTTTCGCTCAGCGGCA